>NZ_JAHLOH010000004.1:0-68640 GCF_018917285.1 Tissierella carlieri
TATTGATACAATTTTTTGCATGAGGACTTCATCCTTTCTGGGAGGTATTTGTTTTCTAGCAAAAACATTGTACCATACAGAGGTTGGAGTCCTCAATTTTCATTTAAGTTTACAAAACGATTTAATTGTTAGGGAGGATGACATATGAAAAAGGGATTTCTTTGAGAATCAGGCTCACACTTATTACCTCAATGTTTCTCACTCTGTTGTGTGTGGCTTTTACAATTTCGGAACTTTATAATCTTAACGTAAACGTTATAGATCCATTGCAGTTAATAATAAAAAATCAATATTGATTAATTAGATTTCTAATTAGATGAGGAAATACGAGAAATCAAACTTGATAATTTGAATGAGATAATTATCGAAGAAACAGTGGGGCCATATTCACGATTCAGTTTTTTATTTATGGTGGTAGCCATAGTCACAGGTGTAGGGTTCATGTATTTTTTATCAGGATTAGTTCTTAAACCTGCAAAAAGATTAGCTACTGATATTTTAAGTATTGATAGAGCATGCTATATCTAATTTATGGAGTAGACAGATCTCGCTCCAGAGAATTTGGTGGTTCAAGTCCTGGTCTTGCTATTGCAAGGGAAATCATAATTCAGCACGAAGGAACCATAGTATATGAAAAAAATCAGCCCAAGGCAGTCGATTCACAATTACATTATCGCTTAAAAAATATATCTAAGTCTTTGTTGGAAAGTTCAGCAAAGGTTTTTTCTTTATCTAATATCAACCTTTGATTTACTAAAACAGCTATAGACTTAAATTTTAGTCAAAATTATAAGGAGGATAAAAAATGAAAAAGCAAATTATGAAACATTTAGCAGTATTGCTGTTAATATCATTTATAATGGTAAGTGTTTTAAGTGGCTGTATATAAAAGTTGGATAGTACGAATGTAAATAAAAAATATTCAGAAACGGGATCGACTAACAATAAAATTAGATTTTTAATTCTGTCTTGAACTTTTTTGAAGTAACCCCAAAATCCAAAAAAACCAATTAAACCAAGTCATTTAGAATTTTTTGTATATAATATTAAGGATGCACTTAAAAATCCCAATGGACCTAAATTAGCAAATAATTTACTATTGTGTGTAATCCCTCTTGTCAAAGTAATGGCATGAATAAATCTTAAGAATTTTAAATAGTATTAAATGTCATTAGATATGGTAAATAACAACTTTAGGGAAGATGGACATAGATTAAATCCTCTTTAAATTTATATCTAAAATCATAAAAACAGCTCTAAATGTTAATAGAATGACCATATTTTCTCCGACCCAGCTTGAGGGGAACGTGCTATAATAATGACACGAGCATGAAGTATAGATAAATCAATGGGTTTGAAGTTCTATCTTAACCATATATTATTAATGTGTTGCATAGAGAATGGTTCTCATTGACAATAGTTATCAATGAAAGTATAATCGACATATACAATATACTATATAAATTAGGTGTTATTAACTTAATAGGGAATGTGGTTAAAATCCACAACAGCCCTCGCTACTGTAAAAAGAGTTGTACCTTATAAACCACTGGGAAACTGGGAAGGTGAGGTATTCTAAATCTTTAAGTCAGGAGACCTGCCTAATTATCTATTAAGCTTTCGATGGGGAGGTAATTAATATTATGAAAAAGACATAGCCTAATATGTACTATAAAAAACATATTATATATTAGGAGGATATTATGAAAAACGCAAACGAATTACCAAAATACGATGGTAGTAAATTAATAAATTTAACATTTCAATATTTAGAGACAAAACTTATCTATACGGCATTAGAACTTAATATATTCAACTGTTTAGAAACTGGAAAATCTATAGATGAACTAGCTAAATCATTACATTTAGATGAAAAGAATTTAGAGTACTTTTTGAAATCCTTAGTATCTATGGATTACATAAAATATGAAAATGGAATCTTTGAAAATACAGATGAAACTAATTACTTCTTAAATGAAAAATCTAATATGTATCTAGGTGAAAACCTTCTATACTGGAAAGATTTAACCAATATAGACAATATCCATGATTTATTGAAAAATGGAGCAGATAGAGATAATGCAAATAAAGACAATGGATCTGATTTCTTTGACTTTAGGTCAATGGGAAGAGGAGCTAGAAATTCAATGTACTTAGGTAGAGTACAGGGATTTGTAAAGCTTATGAAGTCATTATTTGACGAAAACAAATCAATAAAAGTACTTGATTTAGGTTGTGGTTCAGGAGTTCTTTCAGTTGAAATCGCCAAAAATTTCCCAAATGCAAAATGTACATTAATAGACCAAGCACAAGTTATTAACTTTACAAAAGACGTTATAGCAGAAAATAAAGTAGAAGACAGAGTAGAAGTTGAAGTAGGAGATTTTAATACTTATACACCTACAGAAAAATACGATTTAATTATAACTTCAGGAGTTTTAGACTTTGTAAAAGACATGGATAATATGAGTGATAAAATTTATAATTCCTTAGATGATGACGGATGTTTATATGTGAGCACTCATCAAATGAATGATGATTTTACTAAGCCTAAGAACTTTATACTAGGATGGCTTTCAGGTAATTTAAATGGATTAGACATTTTAAAGCCAGAAAGTTTAGTAATGGAAAGTTTAAATAAGTATTCACTTGTAGAAGTGGAAATTGAAAATCATCCAAGGACTATATTTAAAAAGGGTAATATAAATGAATAAAAAAATAGCACTAGGAATTATTATTTTAATCCTAGTTTCTTTTGTATCTCTATTTTTAGGAAGATATAGTATTGAACCTAGAGAAGTAATTGAAGCATTTTCAAATAAAATTCATAGTGTTTCAGAGGAATCCTTTAATAGTACTGTAATCTGGGATATTAGAATTCCAAGAGTATTATTAAATATACTGGTTGGTTTTGGACTTTCAGTAGCGGGAACTTCTTTTCAAGGTATATTTAAAAATAATTTAGTAAGTCCAGATATACTAGGTGTTAGTAGTGGAGCTGGATTTGGAGCGGCACTAGCATTACTGTTATTTCCAGGTTCATCTAAACTACTACTTACAATATCCTTTTCAATGGGAATATTAAGTGTCGCTATAAGTTATTTAATTGCAAAGATAAAAGTAGAAGATTCTGTACTATCTCTAGTGTTATCAGGAGTTATAGTAGGTTCTTTTTTCAATGCCTTAACTTCTTTTATAAAACTAATTGCAGATACAGAATCAACTCTTCCATCAATAACATATTGGCTAATGGGTAGTTTTACTGGAGCTAGTATGGATAAAGTATTTTTAGCAAGTGTTCCAATAATAAGTGGAATAGTAATACTGTTTATTTTAAGATGGAGAATAAACATTCTATCTCTAGGGGATGAAGATACAAAAAGCCTTGGAGTAAATCCAAAGAGAAATAGGGTTTTAGTAATAATGGCCTCTACATTAATAACTTCTGGTGCAGTAATGGTATCTGGAATAATTGGATGGATAGGAATGCTTATTCCAAATATATGTAGAGAAATCATAGGAGCAGATAATAGATATTTAATACCTTTTTCAGGAATAGTGGGAGCTATATTTTTAGTCTTAGTAGATTTAATAGCAAGGTCACTCACTGGAACAGAAATTCCTATAGGAATATTAACCGCTATTTTAGGTGCTCCAATGTTTATCTATACTTATACTAGGAGAGATATAAAATGAAATTAGAAATGAAAAATGGATGTTTTTCTTATGATGGAAAGACAAATATTTTAAGTAATATAAATTTAGAAATAGACCACAATACAATAGTTTCAGTACTTGGACAAAATGGAGTTGGAAAGACGACTTTCTTAAAATGTCTGCTAGGTATATTTAAATTAAGTAGTGGTGAAATCTGCTTAGATGGAAGTAAAGTAGATCAAATCTTAAATAAAAAAGAAGTAGCCTATGTTCCACAAGCTGGAAAGACTAATTTACCTTATAGAGTAAATGATTTGGTACTAATGGGAAGGACGAAATTAATGCCTCCATTTAGTATGCCAAAGAAAATAGATGAAGAGAAGTCAAAAATTGCTATGGAAGAAGTGGGAATATATCATTTAAAAGATAGGAAGTGTACAGAACTTAGTGGTGGACAACTTCAGATGGTGTATTTAGCAAGGGCAATAGCAGGAGAGCCACGATTAATAATATTAGATGAACCAGAAGCTCATTTAGATTTTAAAAATCAGAAGATAATTTTAGACAAGATTTTAAATCTATCTAAAAGCAAGGGAATATCTTGTATAATAAATACTCATAGCCCAGAAAACGCCATGAGTATTTCAGACTACACCTTATTTCTAGGTAAAGACAGCTATGAATATGGTCTAACAGAGGAAATATTAAGCGAAGAGAATATAGAGGTGTATTTTGGAATGAAATCTAAAATACTAGATTTAAAAAGTATGGGAATAAATAAAAAAACTTTTGTCTTATTAGATTAGGAGGTAATTATGAATAAAAAATATACGTTATTAATAGCAGGGCTTACATTTACTTTAGCATTAAGTGGATGTAGTAAGAATAATGAAGAAAAAACTGTGCCTGAAAATAAACCTGCAGTGACAGAAAGTGTAGAGCCTAAGTCTGAAACTAAAAAAATAGTAGACTTAACAGGAGCAGAAGTAGAAATACCAGTTGCAGAAAATATAAATAGAGTAGTAATAATAGCACCACCACTACCAGCAACTTTTGCATCAGTTGTAAAGGACACCACTAAAATTGTAGGTTCTCATCCAAAAGGGTTTTCCAATGCAAATCCAGAAATATTAGAACTTATAATTCCAAATTGGAAGGATATTAACACTAGTTTTATAGATGGATATACTTCTAATGTAGAAGAACTTATGAATTTAAAACCAGATTTAATTTTAGTATATGGAGATACTCAGAAAGAAGGATTGGATAGACTAGGAGTACCAGTAGTAGATTTTTTCCAAAATGACTCTAGAAATGAAGAATGGTCTGTTAAAATAGACAAATTAATGAGAGATATATTTGAAAAAGATGAAAGTGATTCATTAGAACAAGAGTGGAAAAAAGCCAATGAAATAGTAAAAGAGCCACTAGAAAAAACAGGAGAAAATAAGAAAAAAGCCATAATGATAAATTCAAATGATGGAGGAATTATAGCTGTTAGAGGTGGAAATTATTATGGTGATGATTGGCTTGTAAAAACTGGTCTAATAAACTGTGCATCAGGTACAGATGGAGATGGAGTTCAAGTAAGTATGGAGCAAATATATGAATGGAATCCAGATGTAATATATGATTTTGGTGGAACTAATGCAGATAAGTACTTAAACAATCAATTTGATGGGCAAGATTGGTCAAAGATAAGTGCAGTGAAAAACAAGCAAGTTTATAATATGCCAAGAGGAATGTTTAATTGGGGGGCTCCCAATGCAGACTCTCCACTTACTTTAGTGTGGATGACAATGAAGAACTATGAAGGCACAATAGAAGAAGATTTCTTTAAAGACTATATGTTTGATTACTACGAAAGGCAATACAATATTAAATTAAATGATGAACTATACAATAGTATTTTAAGTAATTAGTATTATTATTAATAGTAGAATTAGGCTATATCATTGATAATAAAGTGAAGGATATAATATTTTTGACTTTGACTACTCCATTTTGACAAGAAAATTATAATTTAACTTATATTTCTTTCAATTATACTGAATTAAAATCTTCGCCCAATCTCTCACTTGACTATATCGTAGTTCCATCTAGAATGGCATATTATATAGAATATAGTAGGAAAATTTATAATATTTACTTAAAATATATTGCACCTGAAGATATCCATGTTTACTCCATAGATGAGGTTTTCATGGATGTTACAAATTACCTAAATACCTACAATCTATCAGCTAGAGACCTTACTACTAAAATACTTTTGGAAATACTTAGCACCACAGGAATTACAGCAACAGCTGGGATTGGCACAAATCTATATCTAGCTAAAATTGAAATGGATATTCAAGCAAAACGAATTCCGATAGATGAAAATGGTGTGCAAATAGCTGAACTAGATGAAATGAGTTACCGTAGATTGCTCTGGTCACATAAGCCCCTAACAGACTTTTGGCGTGTAGGTAAAGGATATGCTAGAAGATTAGAAAAACAAGGACTATTTACCATGGGGGATATTGCAAGATGTTCTATAGGCAAGCCTACTGATTATCATAATGAAGATTTATTATATAAGCTATTTGGTATTAATGCAGAACTGCTAATAGATCATGCATTGGGTTGGGAGACATGTACCATAGCTGATATTAAAGGATATAAACCAAGTGCCAAAAATATCGGATTAGGGCAGGTGTTCCAATATGGTCATGCCTATGAAAAAGCAAAGTTAATTGTACGGGAAATGACTGATTTACTTGTATTAGAGCTAGTGGATAAAAGACTTGTAACTGATCAGATTGTTTTAACAGTAGAATATGATATAGAAAACTTAACAAATTCAGAGATAAAGAAATTATATAAAGGAGAGATAATCACTGATGGTTATGGACATAAAGTACCAAAACAGGCACATGGTACTGTAAATTTTGATAGATATACCTCTTCTACAAAGCTAATTATAGATGCTGTCATGGATTTATTTGAACGAATTGTAGATAAAAATCTTTTAGTTAGAAGGGTCAATATGTCAGCAAATCGTGTAGTAGAAGAAGGAATTGTTGAAAGGTCAGAATGGTATCTCAATCCCTATTGATGAAATTATCGGGATTGAGGGGGAGATATTTAGACCTATGGTGCTATCTTAGTTTGATAAGTTAGTAATTAAATAGGAACATAATTTATGTATTGATTAAGTCTTGCACTAATGTGTAGGGCTTTTTTTAATGTAAAAAATAAAAAGGAGGAAAATAATAATATGGCAAAAAAGACAATACCTATAGTAGAAGATGAAAAAATCAAAACCTTTATAGATATGATTGCACCGTCTATTATTAAATTTAACACCGATCACTTTATTTGTGGAAATACCTATAGATGTGTATGGGCACTTAGAGAATATCCTACAAGTACCAATGAACAGGCAATTCTTCGTCACCTTGGAGAAAAGGATGGGGTGACCCTTAGAATCTATACAAGGCAGGTAACTCCAAATGAAGAAAAGAAAATAATTCATAATGCAGCCAATAAAAATAGGATGAACACCTCAAATACAAATGACTTACAACAGACAGTAACAGCAGAAAGCAACCTTCAAGATGTTGTAACATTAGTATCCACTATGCATCGAAATAGAGAACCATTATTTCATTGTGCAGTATATATTGAACTTATTGCCAGCGATTATGAGGAATTAAAACTACTACAAACAGATGTATTAACTGAACTTGTAAGGAGTAAATTAAATGTAGATAGACTGATGCTTCGTCAACAGCAAGGCTTTTTATGTGTTGGACCAACTGGAAGAAATATATTTGATACTCAATATGAAAGAGTACTTCCAGCATCATCTGTAGCAAATTTATATCCCTTTAACTATTCAGGAAAGACCGATAGCAATGGCTTTTATTTAGGCAGGGATAAATTTGGTTCAAATATTATTGTGGATTTTGATAAACGAGATGATGACAAAACCAATCCTTGTATTCTAATTCTAGGAAATTCTGGCCAAGGGAAAAGCTATTTGTTAAAGCTAATCCTCTGCAATATCCTAGAGTCAGGAAAGAATGTAATATGTCTAGATCCTGAGCATGAATATGTAGAATTAGCAGAGAACATAGGTGGATGCTTTGTAGATTTAATGAGTGGAGAATATATGATTAATCCACTAGAACCTAAAACTTGGGATGAAGGAGGGAGTCCACAGGATAAAGATGCTCCTATAGCTTTTAGACAAGCAACTAAGTTAAGCCAGCATATTAGTTTTTTAAAGGATTTCTTCCGTTGTTATAAAGATTTTGATGATAAGCATATTGATGTAATAGAAATTATGCTTGGAAAACTCTATCATAAATATAATATCAGCGATAGTACAGATTTTAGTAGATTAGAATCCACTGATTACCCTATTTTATCAGATTTTTATGTGCTGATAGAGGAAGAATACAAAGGCTATGATAATGAAAAATATCAGCTCTATACAAAGGAACTACTGCAAGAAATGCTACTTGGGCTACATTCCATGTGCAAAGGGGCAGAGAGTAAATTCTTTAATGGACATACCAATATTACCTCTAATAGGTTTATTGTATTCGGGGTTAAAGGCTTACTTCAAGCCAGTAAAAATGTTAAAAATGCCCTACTATTTAATGTACTATCCTTTATGTCAGATAAACTTCTTACAGAAGGAAATACTGCAGCAGGAATAGATGAGCTTTATTTATTCCTAACAAATCTTACTGCAATAGAATATATACGTAACTTTATGAAGCGAGTGCGAAAGAAAGAATCAGCGGTAATACTCAGCAGTCAAAACCTTGAAGACTTCAATATCGAAGGAATTAGGGAGCTGACAAAGCCACTGTTTTCTATTCCGGCACACGCTTTTTTATTTAATGCAGGAAATATTGATAAGCAGTTTTATATGGATACACTGCAGCTAGAGGAATCAGAATATAATCTAATTAAATTTCCGCAGAGGGGAGTGTGTTTATATAAATGTGGTAATGAACGTTACAATCTAGCAGTTCATGCTTCAGAATATAAAGAAAAGCTATTTGGAAAGGCAGGTGGCAGATAGTGATATTTGATAAAATTGAATCTTTTAGAAATCAAAAGCAAGGCATTATAGATGATTTAATAGTGTGCATTAGTTATACTCCAAATAGAGATAATGATCTTCTATGTTTTATGGAACAATATCTAAAGGCAGATACCAAAAATCGCCCAAGATTATTAGAGCAGATAAAACATTGTATTAATGGTACAGAATATGAAAATCCATTTCTAGCCTACAATTATTATAATGAGAAGGACATTAAAGAACTGGATAATGTCCTAGATGAATTTATTGATAAACTAAAGAATTCTAGAAAAGCATCTAATGATTTAGATAAAGAAATAGAAAAGATTATTGCAGATACTATCTTGAAAATCAATGAACTTCATGATAAATGCTATGGAGAATTAATAGACTCTTGGAGAAATAAAAGACTTATAGAGTTTATTGTAACTTCAGCTAAATATGCAGGATATGAAAATGCCATAGATATTATAAATGAAAAAAAGCTATGGTAAGGCGGTGAAGATATGGATCTTAGGGAGCAAAAGTTTGGAGTAGAGGTAGAAATGACTGGTATCACAAGAAAGAGAGCAGCACAGGTTATTGGTGAATATTTAAATGGTACAGTGGATTTTGAGGGAGGTGGATATGGAACTTATACTGTAACAGATAACCAAAATAGGAAATGGAAACTTGTAAGTGATGCTAGTATTACCTGTCAGAAGAAAGTAGGAAATAGAAAGCAAATAGCAGATAAAGAATATAGTGTTGAGTTAGTGAGTCCTATATGTTTTTATGACGATATAGAAGATATTCAAGAGATGATAAGAGAGTTAAGAAGGGCTGGAGCATTCAGTAATAAAAGCTGTGGTATTCATATTCACATTAATGCAGCTCCATTTAAGGCTTATCAAATTAGAAATCTTGTAAATATTATAGCAGCAAAAGAAGATATGATATATAAAGCCTTGAAGGTAGACTCAGAAAGAGAAAGACGATATTGCAAAAAGATAGATAAGGACTTTTTAGAAGAACTAAACAAAAAGAAACCCAAAACAATAAGTGGGATTCAAAGTCTCTGGTATAAAGGGAGGGATGGAAGCCATCAACATTACCATGACAGTAGATATCGATGTTTAAATCTACACTCTGTTTTTCAAAAAGGAACAATAGAATTTCGTGCCTTTAATGGATCACTTCATGCAGGAAAACTTAAAGCTTATCTGCAATTTTGTATGGCAATTACAGCACAGGCCTACAATCAAAGATCTGCGAGTCCAAGAAAAACCATATCAGATAATGAGAAATATACATTTAGAGTATGGCTTTTAAGACTCAACTTAATTGGAGATGAATTTAAAACAGCTAGGAAGCATCTTCTGGATAATCTAGAAGGAAATATTGCTTGGAAGTCACCGGAGCAAGCTGAGGCCCAGAAGGAAAGACTTAGGCAAAAACGAGAACAAGAGCTTTTAGAACAAGAGGAAAGATTAGAATTAGAAAATAATGATATGGGAATAGATGAGCAGGAGGAAGATTCTCCTGCTTTTACTATGTCCATGAATTGATAAGGAGGTTAATATGGAAGAAATAAATATGGAGAAAGATTCAAATCATAAATTATATATAGCCTATGGCAGTAACCTAAATTTAAATCAGATGAAGTATCGATGCCCTACGGCAAAGGTTATCGGGACATCAGAGCTTAAGGATTATGAACTTGTGTTTCGAGGATCAAGCAGAAGTGCAGTAGCAACTATCGAACCATGTGAAGGAAGTACGGTACCAGTTTTACTATGGAGTATCAAACCTGATGATGAGAAAGCCCTTGATAGATATGAAGGTTATCCAAGTTTTTATGGAAAATCTGGAGTGGATATTACTGTAGGCAATTATAAAGCTACAGCAATGATTTATATAATGACAGAAGGTTATAAACTTGGAAATCCATCCGATAGTTATCTAAAAACCATAGAAGAGGGCTATATTGATGCAGGATTTGATTTAGATATTTTATATAATGCAGTGAAGAAAACACTTAGCCAAATGAAGAATTTTGAAGAAGTGGAGAAGCATGAACCTGAACAGAGAGATATATTTGGAATGAAATGGTGGTGATATAAATGGCAGACCCTGGATCATTAGGGATCATTGTAAAAACAGCTTTATCTGCTTTATCAGATGAAAGACTAAGAAAAGGAATAGGGTGGACTATTGCAGCAATCCTGTCTCCCTTTATATTAATCATTGTTATTATATTAAGTCTTCTTTCAGGAACAACAAATCATAATAATAATGCTTTATATCTATCTTTTGATGGAGGCAATATATCAGACAATATTCCAGAAGAATATAGGGGACATATAGAAGATATGCGTAGGAGTTTTACAATGCTTGATGGAAAGATAGAGGACATAAATAAGCAAATAGAGGATGGAAATAGTCTAGACCCAATTAGAGTTAAGGCTATTTTTTATTCTCTGTATTTCGGCGAAAATCAACCGTCAAATATAGATAAAGCAAAATTTGTAGGTTGCTTTATCAGATACGAAGAGCTTAAAAGAACTGTAACTGATGAAGAAGGTAATGAATATGAAGAGACTTATATAGTTCCAGTACCTATAACTAATCTGTCAGAGGTTTATAAAAATATAGAAATCACAATGGTAAACTCAGTGACTTATGAAGATATGGCAAATGCTAATGAAATATATTATAGGATAAAATATGGAACTCCTGCACCTAGTGAAGGTGACAGTTTTACAGAGTGGGAGGATTGGATACAGGGTCTTAAACCAGAAGAACTAGAGGATTTATATCATGATTTACCAGAAGGAGAGAAAGGATCTAAAATTGTAAAACTTGCTATGTCAAGACTTGGAGATCCTTATTCACAAGAAAGAAGAGGACAAGGCAGATACACTGACTGCAGCTATTTAACTATGTGGAGTTATCGTCAGATAGGTATTAATATACCAGGAACTGCAGCAGAGCAGGCAAGATTTTGTGTAAACAAGAATCTTACTGTTTCAAAAAAGGACTTAGTTCCTGGTGATTTAGTATTCTGGAGTCATAAACCTAATGGCAGGTTTATGAATATTACCCATGTAGGAGTATATGCAGGAGATGGTAAGGTTATTGATGCTTCTTATTCAAAGGGTAAGGTAGTATATCGAAATTTATTTGATTCAAACAAACAGGTACTGTATGGGAGACCACATATTTTAAAGTGAAAGGAGGATTTTATGTTAATTACAAAAGCAATATTTGAAAGAAAAATTTCTGAATTTGATACACAGAACTGTATAATTGAAGGTATTCAATTAATGAATGAGAATGAATTTGAAGAATTCAGTAAAAATTTATTAAAGGACAGAGATTTTATTGCAGATAGAAAGGAAGTAATGTATATAGACTCCATAGGGCAAATTCATGTACTATTGGCACTTGATATGGACGGTGGCGATGGGATTTTGATTGACAGTCATGGGTATGATTATCCAAGATATGCAGCATTTATGCCAAATATTAAAACCTATATTGAACAGCAAATTTCAATGATTGCAGAACAAATAATAAAAGAAGCTGCAGAGAATTCTTCCAATGGAAGCTGGGCTGTCTACTTCGATGAGATAGAAGAATACCATGGGTTAGCAGTAAAAGAAAACAATGGCATTGGTACGATGCTCTTAGATGCACTGCATAGGAGAGAAGAAATTTCAGAGATTGAAATTGAAGATGAGTGCTTTGATATGACCTTATACCTTGATTACTGCATCAGCTTAGATGAAGAAATAAAACAATGTCAAAATATGAAAATGTAGGAGGACTTGAATATGGACAATATAGAAAAAACAATTCGTATCTTAAAAATTGAGCCACAAAAGTTACCCTATGAAAAGGAAATAAGTAATGACTTAGAAGGAATACAGGGAGAAGTTGAAGGATTATTTGATTGCCTTTATTTAGATAATAATTGCATTTTAGTGTGTAATGACGAAGGAAAATTAAATGGAATGGAATTAAATCGAAGGGTCGGTAATGATATAATTGCTGGTCCTTTTTTTATTGTAGGAGATAGTCAAGACGGAGAGTTTGTATCATTAACTGATGAGCAAATAGAAAAATATATAGAAGAATTTGGTAAGATTCAAGAGTTTACTGGTGAAGAACCAGAAGCACAGCCGAGGATGGAGTTTATAGGATTTGATTTTTAAATTTTAGATTCTATATAATTTTGCCCGAGCATATTGAAATAAAGTAGGATAAATTATTGACACTATAACGGAACACCGATATAATAAATATAGGTGATGATTATGACAATTCAAGAAATTTTAAGAGAAAAAGGTATGTCAAGATATTGCTTATCAAAATTAAGTGGAGTTCCATGGTCCACATTATCAGATATATGTTCAGGTAAAACTAATCTTAATAGATGCAGTGCAAGAACACTTTCAAAACTATCCAAGGTACTTGAGATGCCTATTGAAGAACTTATTGAATTAGAAATAGAAGTAAAAGAAGATTCAAAGAACGGAAAACCTAATGATAAATATTATTTAGAAACAAATTTATCTCAGAGTCTAGATAAAGCATTAAAAGTTTATGTACAAGGAGAAAAAGAAGATGTACTACACTTAGACTGCTTATGGAATGAGCTTTATGGAGCCATTAATGCAGACCTTTGGGCAGGCTATATTACGGAAGAACAAGCAAATTATTTAAGAAAAGAATATCTCTATGGAGACACACAGGAGGATTTGAATGATTGATTTTACATCATGTGAGGTAAATAAATTTAAGGCCTATGGTGGAGCAAACGGAAATAAAATCAATATTATTTATAAAGATGAAAGTTATATGTTAAAATTCCCACCTGTACCGAGCAGAAACAAGTTGATGAGCTATACAAATGGATGTATTAGTGAATATCTTGCCTGCAACATATTTAAGTCACTTGGTATAAATACACAAGAAACCATATTAGGAACTTATACAGATAAGCGTGGCAAAGAAAAAATAGTGGTTGCTTGTAAGGATTTTACAGCTGATGGTAAGAAACTGATGGAGTTTGCCCATCTAAAAAACACCTGTATTGATAGTGAGCAAAGTGGATATGGTAAGGAACTATCATCTATTATGAAAACAATTGATGAACAAATTCTATTGCCGCCAAATGTGATTCGAACATTTTTTTGGGATATGTTTATAGCAGATGCATTGCTTGGAAACTTTGATAGGCACAATGGCAACTGGGGATTTTTGATAGACGAAGGATTGAAAACTGCAGAAATAGCTCCAGTGTATGACTGTGGTTCCTGTCTGTACCCCCAGCTTTCAGTTGATGGAATGGAGAAAGTTTTAAATAGTGATGATGAAATTAACCAAAGAATATTCGTATTTCCTGCATCATCTATTGAAGAAAATGGTAAGAAAATTTCCTACTTTGATTTTATATCTTCTTTAAAAAATCCAGATTGTAATGAAGCTTTAAAAAGGATTTCTAAGAAAATTGATATGGATAAAATATATGAATTAATTGAAGAAATACCTACACTTTTGCCTATTGAAAAAGATTTTTATAAAGTGATGATTACTGAACGCAAGAAAAAAATACTTGATTACAGTATGGATTTATTGATAAAACAAGAAAAGGAGATAGCTGAGCAGCAGGAGAGGTTAACTGAGTTTGACCTACAAATCAAAATGTAAATTATAAATTTCAAACTACGAAATAAAATAACATCAAGAATCACTCACATATGTGGGTGATTTTTTGATGAAAAAACTTATTGAAAAAGTTAGTGAAATGGAGAAAAAGGCTTTGAATAAATAAAAATTAAGTTAAATTAAAAATTTTAAGGAGGTAAATATTAGATGAAAAAAGATGCTATTAGGGTAAGTCTTAATGCTGAAAAATTAAGAGCTATAAAAAAATATATGGATAAAAAGGAAATAGATTTAGAAGATGAGTTGGTAGATCAGCTGCAAAAGCTATATGAGAAATATGTTCCAGCCAATGTAAGGGAATATATTGATGAGAAGCAAGAGGAAGAGATTAAGGCTAAAAAGCCTAAAAAAACAGTCAAAACCAAGGCAGAAGTTAACAATCAATCTATAATACAAGAATAAGACAATTTTTGAGGGCTTATTTGCCCCTGTGTTCCTTTATAAAGAGGGAGGTGGTATATTTATACCTAATCTATAGTAAATAGAAATTTGGGGCGAATATGCTGACTACTCATAGGAGATATTAAAATCGCTTAAATACTGATTTTTAGATGATTATTATCGCAATAATAGGAGTGAACCCCCCTATTGATTTTGGTGCAGGTTAAAGGAGCGGGGTCGTAAAACGCCCCCACTCCGTATCACATCGCCCCGCAATGCGGGTCGGGAAGGGATTTTGACCGGGGTCGTAATATACGCCTTGGGGTCGACTTCGGGGTTATAAAAGTAGTTAACACAATAAAGTACCGTATATCAAAGAATCTAAGAAGGACTGCAATAGGGGTTGCAGTCCTTTCTCATTGAAATGGAGGCTATCTCATGTCAGAAGAAAATAAGAATAAAAAGAAATTCCCCTTGTGGATGTATCCTGAAACCAGACAGATGGTAACAGACTGGTATAAAAGGGACAACTGTCAAAGCCAGAGTGAATTCATTGAAAAAGCAATCAGGTTTTATTGTGGATATATTTCAGCAGAAGAAGGTGTGCGCTTTCTACCTGCTGCCATCACCTCGGCAATGACCGGAATGGTGGATAGCTTGGAAAATAGGATGGCCCGTCTTGTTTTTAAGCTGGCGGTAGAGATGAGCATGATGATGAATATTCTCGCATCCACTGCAGATGTGGATGAGAGCACTCTTCGAAGACTAAGGGGAAAATGTGTAAGCGATGTAAAGAAATCGGTAGGCACAGTTACCTTTGAAGATGTTATGAAATTTCAGAAGGGTGAATAATCATGCCAAGGATTATATTCAAATGTGGTTACATCAAAGATGATCCAGAGCATGCAAAGAATCTATTGATATATGCGGGGACAAGAGAAGGAGTAGAAAAACTTCCGCTAAACAGGAGGAATCAATCTGCAACACAAAAACAGATAGAACGTATTGAGGATATCCTGTCACGATTTCCTGATTCCAACCGCTTGTTTGAGTACGAGGATTATCGGAATAATCCGACCTTGGAAAATGCGTCAGAATTCATTACTGCAGCAATTGACCACAATCTTGACCAGATATCGCATCAGGAGGTTTATGTCAGTTATATTGCCACCCGACCTCGTGTAGAGAAGTTGGGAACACACGGTCTATTCTCCGATAATGATAAGTCACTGGTGCTTTCACAAGCTGCAGAAGAAGTCGCAAATCATACCGGAAATGTCTGGACACCGATTATTTCTCTACGGCGGGAGGACGCTGCACGACTAGGATACGATAATGCTGCTGCATGGATGGCACTCCTTCGTAAACAAAGGAACATCTTTGCCGAACAGATGAAGATTGCTCCGGAAAACCTTCGCTGGTATGCGGCTTTTCATAATGAGGGACATCATCCCCACTGCCATATGATTGTTTATTCGAGCAATCCTCGTGAGGGTTATGTCACTAAGTCAGGCATTGAAAAGATGAGAAGCAGTTTGGCGAGGGAAATTTTTCAACAGGATCTCATGCAGATATATACCGAGCAGACTACACACAGAAATTCCCTGATCGAGCAAAGCCATGATGCGCTTCGGGATATACTGATGCAGATGCAATCTGGAGTCTGTGAGAACCCTGTTATAGAGGGATTGTTGTCACAGCTTTCAGAGAGGTTAAAACATACCACAGGAAAAAAGCAGTACGGTTACCTGAAAGCTCCACTAAAGGAGCTTGTCAATAAAATAGTGGATGAACTGGCAAAGGATGAAAGAGTATCGGCAGCATATGCCAAATGGTATGAACTTAGAAATGAAGTCTTACTAACATATAAGGATAATCTACCGGAGCCTCTTCCACTTTCAGAACAAAAGGAATTTAAGCAGATTAAAAACATGGTGATAGCTGAGGCAGTGAACATTGGCAATCACCGTTTCACTTTTGAGGATGATGAGCATGAAGATGAAATAACAGATGAGGAAGCAGAGATTTTTGCATCACGAGCCACAGAATCGGATTCCTCGGTCCAGTTGAAAGAACAGAGTTTCATTACAGATGATATTTCGGAGGACGGTGAGGAAGGGGCTTTTCCAGAGGGTTCACTCCGTCAGGATTCTGATGAGGGCGAATTCAGTAAGCCGCATATTGCGTGGAGTGATCGCTATAAGGAGGCACGGACATTTCTTTACGGCTCCGATGATATAGAGCTTGACTTTAATCAAGCTCTCCAACTGTTTCTAGAAGAAGCGGAAGCTGGAAACGTACTTGCTATGCATGACGTTGGCCGAATGTATGCAGACGGGCTTGGCATTGAGATAGATGTCGATGCTGCCTTTAGGTGGTATGAAAAGGCACTCTCTGGCTTTCTGTATATTGAAACAGATAAAGCAAATCGGTATGTAGAATATCGGATAGGAAAAATGTATGCTGCAGGGCTTGGTACACGGCAGAATTACGAAGAAGCTGCTGAATGGCTTGGTATGGCAGCCTCCCAAAACTACAAATATGCACAATACTCCCTTGCAGGTCTGTATTACCGTGGACAAGGCGTGGAGCAGGATTTCCAAACAGCATTTGAATTATACCAGAGATCTGCCAAGCAGCGTGTACCGTATGCCAATTATGAACTGGGAAAAATGTATCGGGATGGAATCGGCACAGAAAAGAACGTCGAGGAATCAGAACTGCATTTTGAGGAAGCATTTTATGGTTTTCAACGATTGGAGGAACAAAGCCACGACGATAAGCTCCAGTACCGCCTTGGGCATATGCTTTATACAGGCACCGGTACGGAAAAAGATATGGAGGCAGCTATTAAATACTTTGAAAAGGCAGTACGGCTCGGAAATGTTCATGCACAGTATATGCTCGGCAAAATTTATCTGGATAAGGACAGCGGCCATGAAAATGTGGAACAGGCAATCCTGTGGCTGACGAAAGCCGCAGATAATGGAAACAACTTGGCTCAATATGCCCTCGGCAAGCTCTTTCGTGATGGAAGTCATGTTGAGAAGGATATTGAAAAAGCAATCGCTATGTTTATTCTTTCAGCCAAGCAAGATAATCAGTATGCAGCATATGCCCTTGGCAAGCTGTACCTGATGGATAAGGATGTACTGAAAAATGCAGAAGAAGCTGTGAAGTGGCTGACGGTTTCTACAGACCTTGGCAATCAATTCGCCCAATATACATTGGCAAAGTTATACCTCATTGGTATGGAAATATCAAAAGACATTAAAAAAGCTTTGGAGCTGTTTACAAAATCAGCATTACAGAACAATATGTTTGCACAGTATCAGCTTGGTAAGCTCTATCTCTTAGGAGAGGATGTCCCCAAGGATGTGGAGGAAGCAATAAAATGGCTTACCGCTTCTGCAAAGCAAGGCAACCAGTATGCGCAATATACTCTCGGAAAACTCTATCTCCTGGGGCATGATGTACCTCGTGACCGGGAATTGGCACTGCATTGGCTTACTCTTTCTGCAGCACAGGGCAATATTTATGCGCAATTTTTTCTTGACCATTGGAATGAATTTCGTGATCCTTCTCTGTTTCTTGCAGCTACAAGACTCTTGCATCATTTGAGCCGGGTTTTTCAGGAGGAACAGCGAAAGCTTCCCGTTAGACCTGGTATGCAGGTGGACAGCAAGCTGCGAAGGAAAATTAGACAGAAAAAAATCGCCCAGGGGCATGCCATGGACGATTACGATCACCCAATCATCACTTACTAAATATAAAGGAGGATTTTAATGCAAAAACAATATTCAAAGCAAAAAAGGAAAAAAGAAATTCCACCTCCAAAATACAATCAGCAGCCTAACAGGTCACCCGTTTATCAGCGGGTGGCTTTTTTTAGGCACTGCGGAAAGCGCAAACATTGATGGAGGAGGGGATACAGTATGGCTTATGTACATTTTACAGAGGAGCAAAAGCAGCGTGCAAACTCCGTAGATTTGGTGGATTTCCTCCAGCGGCAGGGAGAGCAGCTCGTCCGTTCTGGACGAGAATGGCGTTGGAAGCGATATGACAGCGTCACAGTGCGTGGCAATGAGTGGTTTCGTCATTCCCGCAAGGAAGGAGGTCATGCGATTGATTTCGTACAGCAGTTTTATGACCTGAGTTTTCCTGATGCCGTGACATTGCTTCTTGGCGGAGAGTCTGGCGTGGAGTGGAACCAGACTGACAAAAGCGCACCACCTCCCAGGAAAGAATTTATGCTGCCGGAAGCCAGTCAGGATATGAGAAGAGTATTTGCCTACCTCATTAAGCAAAGATTCATCAGCAATGAGGTACTGTCTCACTTTGCCCATGAAAACCTGCTTTATGAGGATAAGGAATATCATAATGCAGTATTTGTGGGCAGAGATGAAAATGGTATTGCCAGACACGCTCACAAACGCGGTACCTACACGAATGGGAAAACATATAAGGGGAATGCGGAAGGCAGTGATCCACGGTATAGCTTTCATTGGATTGGAAAAAGCGACACTCTTTATGTGTTTGAAGCTCCGGTCGATATGCTCTCATTTATTACGCTTTACCCGAAGAATTGGAAACAGCATAGCTATGTGACGCTGGATGGTGTGTCAGAGCATGCCATGGTCAGGCAACTGGAGTTAAATCCACATTTAAAAAGTATTGTGCTATGTCTGGATCATGATGAGGCAGGTATTGAAGCTGTTGGACGGCTGAAGGATATTCTGATTAAAAAAGACTATACAGACGTGTCTGTTTTACAATCGACCTATAAGGATTGGAATGAGGATTTGAAAGCCAGACATGGCATCTTACCTATTCCAGCAGAAAAACATCCTAAGCTGGAACTTCTCCCCTATATTTGTGCCGAATTATCTGTTTTGTGTGAGTCGCTTTCCGTATACAAAGATATCCATTCTTTAATTACTGAATGTGAAGAAGTCGTGAAGCCATTGATGACTTCGGGAAAGACAGTCGGTGAAAACGCCAAAGCAGTGAAAAAGTGCCTGAAGTGTATGGCAGCAGGCTCCTTGCTGCTTTTGGAAAATCAATGCCGGCAGATGGAGTGTCCTGTAACAAGAAATCAGCTTATCAGAAAACTGCAAACCAGCTACCGTCCCCATGAGGACAGGGGATGGTTAAGAACAAAGGCTGAGGATATCCGTAGGGATCTGGCAGACATTGAGAAGCAGAGAAATACCCCAGGAATCCGAAGTGTAGAAGATCAAAACCAGCTCAGCCGTTCTTATCTTCGTCTTGCTCTTGACTGTGTCAAAGCATGGATGTTTGTGGAGATGGAGATACCAACTATGCTTCCTGTCCTGGAGCAGAATGTAAATTTTATCATGACCGTGTAAAGGAGGGATGAACTTGCAAGCATCTCAAATCATTATTCTGATTGCTGTGGCGCTGACTATGTTCGGCGTCATTGGCTTTTTATCGCTTTTGGCACACTATTACACATTAAACGGAATCAAGTCCAAGACCGTTGGTGACGGACAACACGGAACCGCACGCTGGGCAACAAAGCAGGAGATAAAAAAGACCTATACCGAAGTTCCATATGAACCAGAGAAGTGGAGAAAAGGAGAAAATCTTCCAACAGCGCAGGGGCTTGTTATTGGCTGGCGAAAAGCCTCACTGTTTGATAAAACGGCTCCTCACGGCTACGCACTGGTGGACGACGACGATATCCACTGCCTTATGATCGGTGCAGCGGGTGTCGGTAAGACTGCTAACTTTCTTTATCCTAATCTGGAATACGCCTGTGCTTGTGGTATGAGCTTTATCACAACTGATACCAAAGGTGACCTCTACCGTAATTATGCCAGTATCGCAAAAGAGTATTACGGTTACAATGTTGCAGTTATTGACTTAAGAAATCCAACCCGCTCAGACGGTAACAATCTGCTTCATCTGGTAAACCGATATATGGACCTATATCTTGAAGAGCCAGAGAATTTGGCCCTAAAGGCCAGAGCAGAAAAGTATGCCAAAATCACAGCTAAGACCATTATCAATTCTGGAGGTTTTGATTCGGCAGCGGCGGGGCAAAATGCATTTTTCTATGATGCAGCAGAAGGATTGCTAGCCTCAGTCATCCTTCTGATTGCTGAATACTGTGAACCAAAACAGCGGCATATCGTATCTGTGTTTAAACTCATTCAGGATTTACTGGCGCCCAGCGGTGTTAAAGGAAGAACCTTATTCCAGCTCCTTCTTGCTCGTTTGCCAGATGAACACAAAACAAAGTGGTTTGCAGGCGCAGCTCTTAATACAGCTGAGCAAGCTATGCAAAGTGTTCTCTCCACCGCCTTGTCCAGACTTAATTCATTTTTGGATTCTGAGCTGGAGCAGGTATTATGTTTTGATACGGCAATTGATGCTGAAAAATTTTGTAAGCAAAAAAGTGCTATCTTTCTTGTAATGCCAGAGGAAGATAGCACTAAGTATTTTATCATCAGTCTGATTGTGCAGCAACTATACCGTGAGATTTTGTCGGTGGCTGATGAGCATGGTGGTAAGCTTCCGAATCGTGTAATGATGTTCTTAGATGAGATTGGTACTATCCCAAAAATCGAGTCTGCAGAGATGATGTTTTCAGCCAGCCGTTCCCGCCGTGTATCTATTGTTGCCATAATACAGAGTTTCGCCCAGCTTGAGAAAAACTACGGAAAGGAAGGTGCTGCTATTATTATTGATAACTGTCAGGATACGGTGTTTGGCGGCTTTGCGCCTAACAGTGAATCTGCACAGATACTGTCAAAGTCTCTTGGCAGTAAGACCGTTATGAGTGGCTCTGTTAGTAGAGGAAAAAATGATCCGAGTCAATCACTACAGATGATAGAGAGGTCACTGATGACGCCAGATGAGCTGAAATCCATGCCAAAAGGACATTTTATTGTCACAAAAACCGGTTCCTTTCCTATACGCACTAGGCTGAAGCTATTCCTTGAGTGGGGGATTACCTTCGGTAAATCGTATGAGATTGCAGAAAAGTCTGCTAGAAAGGTGGAGTATGCCGACCGCCGAAAAGTGGAAGAGGAGATTATTCGCCGACAAGCGACCTGTGAGGACATTCCCGAAGACGTTGAAGCGGTAGTGACTTCATCAGGAGGAATATTTCATTCACTGATGCGAGAGCCAGTACCGGATATCCAGACAAAGAAATCCGTTCGAATAGAATAGGAGGTGAAGCCTGTGGGTATTTTTACCTCATTATACGCTTCTGAGTTGCCGCATCGCGCGAGAGTTGTTTATATGTATCTCGCTGACAGAGCAGATAAGGACGGCAAATGCTATCCGGCGATTGGTACCATTGCCAGAGAGCTGAGGTTGTCTCGCAGCACTATCAAGCGTGCCATTTCTGATCTGGAAAGGAGCGGTTATCTCCGCAAGGAGCAGAGATGGAGGGAAAACGGAGGAAAAAGCAGTAATATGTTTTATCTTATTCAGAAAGATTCAGAATGAGATAGTAAAAGCAGACCTTTCCGCTAGGGGAGAGGTCTGTTCTTTTTTCTATGGACCATAGGAGGGGTCACGGTGAACCATGAAGGTGAACATCTCACTCTAACAGAGATTTAACAACAGAGAAAGAAGAATATATTCTACAAAACGGCAAGGTTGTCTTGTTAGGTCCAGTGAATGATGAATATCCTTTATGGTTTAAACGAATATACCATCACTCTACTGTTAGTTTATCTATCGGGCTATCTACAGTATGAAGATTCTGTACTTTATTCCCGGGAATAATAGTCGTTTATTTTTAGGGATATATAAAAATAGTAAACGAAACGACGGCTTTGATTTTTCAGAACCATGTCATAAAAAATTGAACAAAATCCACCATATAATTGATTTTCTTGAACAGTTTGATATAGTGGATTTTTATTCAAGCAACGATAAAATCATTCGAAATTATTGAATAGATTTAATCTTCAGCTGTACCAATATTGCTATTATCTAAAGTAGAAGTCATAATCTGGTTGTTGTTGTCTTTAGATAGTTTTGTACCATTTTTAATGAACTCTAGCATTGCGGCGGAATCTTTAATCCATTGATCTATATCAGCTTGTGTCAGATCAGGTTCACTAGCAGCAAGCATTTTCATGAGATCTCTCTCAACCTGTTTAGTGTAAGCTTTATATTCATCATACGTCCAATACTCAACATTATCAGTATCGACTTTTGAGTAAAAATCTTTTTCGCTTATCCAAGTTTGGCCATTGTCAAAGCTTATTTTATTCTGACCGCCGGCTTCTTTATCTTTGCCAATAACAAAAGCATCTGTTTCGCTAACAACCCCAACTTTTGTATTTGATGATGCCAATACGCTGGTCGTGCCACACGCTATTAAGATGAGTGCTAGCAACGCATACGCAATCTTATTTTTTTTAAACTTCATAAAGTCAACTCCTTGTCAAATTAGTTTTAAATCATTTAACTTTGCTTCAAATGATTTTAATTTTCGTTGCATTTATAGAATAACAAAGTCAAATGGATTACATATGGAGCAAATATGTTTTTTGTGTGGAGCGATATAAAACAAGCTCTATTTTTTACGATAAATCCTATAATGAAAAACTAACTTCGACACCCGATGTTGTATTTCTAATTTGATACGTACCATTATGTAGTTTAAGAATACGACTTACCAAATATAGTCCTAGTCCACTTCCTCCTGTTTGTCTGCTACGAGAGTCATCAGCACGATAAAATGCATCAAATAATTATGGCAATGCTTTTTCAGAAATATGAGATCCTGTATTACATATAGAAAATTGTATTTTTTCGTCCCGGGAATACAAATGAATTATAAGTTTTTCTCCATCAGGAGAATAACTTATTGCATTATTAATTAGATTGCTTACAGCTTTTTCTATTAGTTTTTTATCAGCATCTATAATAAGTTCATCTGCAATATTTATTTCTAATTTCATTTTTTTCTGTTCTATAATTTCAATATATTTTGTAATGATTTCTCTGATAACCTCAGATAAATCAAATTTTTTTATGTGTAATGTAAAATCAGGAGAGTCTATACGAGAAATGGTTACGATCTCCTGTACCATGCTTTCCATTGCCTTTGTGATAGATAAAGAACGAGCTAGATATTTATCTCTATCCTTGTAACTACCCAAGTTTTGAAGCATTCCATCTAATTGACCTTGTAATACTGTAATAGGCGTTTTTAGCTCATGAGATACAGCAGAGAAAAGTATCATGCGCTGTTTATCCAATTCACGCTCGCGGTCAATATCTTTCTGTAGCGACAAATTCGCGGACTGCAATTCAGAAAGTGCAGCTGATAGTTTTTGGGACATTTCGTTAAGGCTATTTGCTAACACACCAATTTCGTTTTTTCAATTTTCTTCGCACCGGCATTCTAACTCCATGAGTGACATTTTTTTTGAGATATTGCTAATTGAAACAATTGGTTTAGTAATATATCGAGAATAGAAAAATGCAGCAATTGTGGAAATCAAAACAATGGTGCGAATCAGCCAAGGTAAAATTTGTAGAAGTACTGATGTTACCTGATTTATTGTACCCATTTTACCACTTACCAATAAAGTATATTGTGTATCAGATTGAGAGAAGGAAAACGAATATTCTTTTGCCGCAGTTATATCATGCGGTGTATTAGGAATAATTTTGCCATCTCCAATGTATATCGTTTCCTCATTTTCCTTACCTATGGCAATGTTAGGGTCAGAGCTGCTGTCGATTACGAGATTTGAAGGAGGAAGTGTAATTGAACCATCTGGATAGCGTAAAAAAATCGTTGCTCCACTATCCATCAGAAATCTGTCAAAAATAGTGCTACTATCTTCCAGTGTTGTTTGTTCTAATTTTTCTATCAAATGATGTACTTTCTGTTCTAATGTACGATCTAATTTTGAACTATAAGTAACAGGTGTCATTACACTAATAAAAATATAGGTAATACTACTTGTAAATATCAGCAATAAACAAGTCACTATAAATATTCGAGCAGTCAGACTATTTTTTATTTTCTTTAGCAACTCTATATCCCACCCCTCTGATTGTTTCTATAATGTCTGTTCCTAACTTTTTTCGTATATTTTTTATATGAGTGTCAACAATACGTTCATCGCCCCAGAAATCATAATTCCACAAAATATTTAGTAGGTTTTTACGCGTAAATACTCTTCCTTGATTTAATAGAAGTTCTCGTAAGATTTCAAATTCTTTTGCGGTTAAATCAATATCTTTTTTTTCAACATATGCCTTATAACCCTCTAAATCAAGTAATATATTATTATAATGAAGATATTGTTCGACGATTTTATAAGATGATGTTCTTCGCAAAAGGGCATTTATTTTTCTTTTTAATATTGGCATGGAAAAAGTCTTAGTAACATAATCGTCAATTTGTAAGTCGAATCCTTTGATTTGGTCTGCCTCACTATCTAAAGCTGTCAGCATTATAATGGGAATCTGTGATTGCTGACGTATTAATTCACACACACCATACCCATCAATTTTAGGCAGCATAATATCTAAAAGAACAAGGTCATACTTATTTTTCTCAAAAAGTGAAATTGCTTCAATTCCATCTTTTGCTGAACAAACTTCATATCCAGATTCGCATAAATGATTTTCTAAAAGTTCCTGGATATCCAAATCATCTTCAACGATTAAGATTTTTTGCATAATAGCACCTCCTTGACTTAAAAATGTAGCATAAGTATTTGTAGTGAATGTGTAGATTTAAAATTATTGTACTTTATCAATTGGAATGATACAAGGTTATAGCTTGGATAATTTTTCTGAGTCATAAATGTGTAGAAAGAAGTTTAATAGTATGAGTGATTAGATATTTAATAAGTCTTTGATTTAAAATAATATAGAATGTGATTTAGATTACAACAAATGAAACCCACGAATGGTATATACCATTCGTGGATTTCATTTAATAAGATTTGTTCACTTTTCTTTTTAACAAGCCTCCCACTCCCCAATCCATTTTCCTTTTGAGTAATTATATTGGCGCCTATATACTTTTCCGTTTACTGACTTATACCTCCAGCCAATGATATCGGAAAATGGAGTTATTAAGTGATCAGATTGTGGATTTTTTGTAATCTGAACAACTGTACTGAATTGTGCTTTTGTTTGTACTGTATCTAGACTGGCAGCAGATACATCAATGGATGAAAGGGCTGTGCCAATACAAATTGAGATAATAAATACAGAGATTTTCTTTCTAATTTTTCTCATCATTTTGCACCTCTCTTATATTTTTATATATGGGCAGATTCGAATACGAATCTTTAATTTCATTGACAGTACCAAAAAATTGATCATTAATGTAAAGATCATAAGTATTATCTTGATTCTCAATTAAATATGAGTTTTCATTTGTAAGCTCAACCGTATCGGAAGCATCATTTGGAGATATAAAATACGGCTCAAATACGAAAGAAAAAGATAAAACAACTAAAAGAAATACGGGTACGACCATAAGGAAAGTATTTTTCAGCTTGAATTTTTCTTTTTGTTTTGAGTTGTCCAAAACTATACGAAACCGTTGCGAGAGAACAGAAACACTTTCACTATCAAAAGTTAATGCTAGCTTATTCGAGTGTTTATTAGCATGAAATTTTGCTATCTTTAAAAGGCATTCCAGATATTCAATTCGTTCCAATTCATCCATTGATTTTGTAATAGTAAGATCTATATGTATTTCAAGCATTTTGGATACTTGTCTTTTTAGCAAATATATAAAAGGATTCCACCAATATATGACACATAAAAACTCAACAACTATTTTAATCAATAAATCACCATGATAGTAGTGGGCGACCTCATGACTTAAAATGTAGAGCCACTCGTTTTCTGAAAATTCTAACTGAGGAACAACAATCCATGGTTTCCGAATCCCAAGTACCATGGGAGTAGAAACAATATCGGATTGAATAATTTTAAAATTTACTGGTTTGTTGTAGTTTTGAAGTATCTTCTGTAAAATGTCTTGAATCTGTCTATTTTTCACTACAGATAATTTACCTATTATCCTCTTAAAACGTTTATATGATTGGAGCATTTTACCCAATTGGATAAATATTCCTATTAACCAAATAAGATATAAAATATGTCGGAAACAGACATTATAATCATCTAACGTTATTAATGGTGTTTCAAAGAAAAAAATAATTTTCGGAAGCACCCGTTTAAAAGCTAAATTATTTGCAAAAGTAAATTCAAACGGAATCAACAACCTAATCATAATAACTGCTATACAGAGAAATAAGGAACCGCTTCCAATTTCCCTGATTAGCTTATTATTTTTTAAGAAAAACCACATTAGGATAATCAATGCACTGCTAAAAAATAGAACAGTTATAAAAGCGGTAAAGGAAAAGAACATTTCAATCCTCCCCTTCGAGAAGCTTTTTTCTCTCTTTAAGCATTTTTTCCAGCTCCTCTATGACAACTTCTTCATTTTTTTCGTGTTCTAATAGTGTAGCAACAATACTGGGTGTAGAAATACTTTTATTTAGATTTTGAAACTGGTTGATAAATTGTTGCAGAGAAAAGTCATTTGAACTTATGGTTGGTCGATAGCTACGCGAAAGAACCGTTCCACTATAAACAATATCCGCAACTTCAATGAGATCTTTTTTCAGTAATTTTCTTAAAACAGCTTGTGTTGTATTGATACTTATAGAATTATCTATCTTGGGGATGTCGGAAGCCAGCAACGGCTTCTTGGCAGACCACAAGATATTTAAGATATCTAATTCTCTCTCAGTTAATTTAAAATGATTATTTTGTCTTGGCATTTAAAATTCTCCCTTTATACAGTAAATGTCTAAATTATTGTTAATTTTTAATTTTATTATAAGTATAAAAGTAGAATATGTCAACTTCTAAGGTATTATTAAATTATAAGAAATATCTTATATATACTTGACAAAATAGAAAATATATGATTTAATGACATTGTATTCTAAATACAATCATTGTATTTAGAATATATTTATTCATTCGAAATAAACACTTGGACAAGACTTATTTAGGAAGGAAGATGTATTTGTCTTACTTAAAGAAGAAAAGATAATCTCCTGATTATTCTAAGACTTAAAAACAGCCCTGTATCTTTCAAAGAGATTACTCTATTTTTATTTAGAGTAAACAAGGTAGTGAATACAATTGGAGTATGCTCTTTTCTATGCTAATTCAAAGCTATTAACAATAACTGCTTTTTAACTCGGCTATGTAACTATAAATAATACAGATGGGGGGATTACAATGGAGGATTGTAAAAACATTTCGTTGACAAAAAGCCCTGAATGGGGTGGAGGAAATACGCAGAGCATTGATTTCATCGTTACTGAGGACTGTAATCTAAGATGCAAGTATTGCTATATTTGCCATAAAAAAGCAGACAAAGTGATGAGTTTTGATACTGCGAAAAAGTTTATTGACTACTTGTTTTCGGATACTTTTACAAGAGAACCAGGTGCTATTCTAGGCTTTATAGGTGGAGAGCCTTTTTTAGAGGTTGATCTTATTGATAAAATCGTTGATTATTTTAAAATGAAGTCTTACATATCTGGCAGTGAATGGTGGTGGAATTATAGAATTAGTATTACAACAAATGGTATCAATTATTCTTCGCCAAGCGTACAAAGATTTATACAAAAGAATCATGATAAACTTTCAATCACAATAACGATAGATGGAACTAAAGAAAAACATGACTTACAACGTGTCTTCCCTAGCGGAAAAGGATCGTACGATATAATTGCAAAGAATATACCCTTGTATTTATCACAATTTCCAGGTACGACGAAAGTTACTTTTGCTCATGATGATTTGCCGTTACTGAAAGAAAGCATTTTGCATTTGTGGGGTCTAGGAATTAATGATATTAGTGCAAATGTTGTATTTGAAGATGTGTGGCATGATGGGGATGATGAGATATTTGAAAACCAACTAAAAAAGCTTGCTGACTGTATGATTGACAATGAATTGTATAATGATAACTACGTTTCTTTGTTTGATGAGGCAATTGGAAAACCGTTGTCAGATGAGCATCAGGTTAGACCAGTATGCGGCGCAGGAAGAATGGTTGCTCTTGGACCATCTGGAAAAATTTATCCTTGTTTAAGGTACAAAGATTATTCATTAGAAAGTGATAAAGAAGAAATCATAATTGGAGATGTTGATAATGGAATAGATTTTAATAAAGTTCTTCGCTTTAGAGTATCTACATATCCTATGCAGTGTGATGACGAATGTATGAATTGTGAAATTGCGGTTGGTTGTATGTTTTGTCAAGGTCAATCATATGATTCCGCCACCACTCCTACAAATTTTCAACGTTCTAAAGCGATATGTAAAATGCATAAAGCAAGAGTACGTGCAAATAACTATTATTTCAATAGATTATATAATGAAAAAAATATAGAACGTGAAGATTATAAAAATGAATACAAGAAGATGTATTTTGTGCTTGATACAAACTTTACAGATTTTTGCGAATCATGTTCTGATGATTATAACTTTTTATATAAAGAAATGGATATGTCTACAATTCAAGCTGGACTCGATTATTGTGCAACTAACTTCTTTACACCTGTTTTCCTACATTCTAAGAATAATTTAAATCTATCATTATTCAGTGGTTTTAATGAGCATAGAATTACGCACATAGTTTCGGCAAAATTTTATAATCAACTAAAAGATCAAAAAAACTGTATATTTGTTTTTGACAAAGAGACTATTTCGGTTAATTGTGCGCATCAAGATCATGTCATATTAAATGTGAATTGGAATGATATTAGAAATCTATCGACTTACGTTATATCTCTATTTAATAGTACCGATAGAATCAATTTAAATTTGCAGGGATTTAAATATGATATTGATATACCTACTTATAAAAGAGAATTGAAAACTATCTGTGATTATCTTGAAAAATCATGGATAGATGAAGGACCGTTGAAGGAATTCAATAAAATAACAGATGTCTTATTTACTGTAAAACAAACTTCATGCAAGACAGGTGAATCTGATTTTGCATTAGCACCAAATGGAGAGTTTTTTATTTGTCCACATGAATATCTTGCTAGAGGAAATTCGGTTGGAAATGTATACGAGAGGACTTTGGAAGTAAAAAATAAACACCTATATTCATGGAATTATGCTCCTTTGTGTAAAAATTGCCTTGCAACACATTGTACAAGATGCTCTATCAATAATAAAATTGGTACCGGGGAAGTAAATGTTCCGCCAAACTATAAATGTCAACCGTCTTTAATTGAGTATCATGTATCTACAATTTTCGAAAGTCACATCTTAGAAGTTTATCCGGAAATTAAACTGAGAAAGTTGCAACCTTTTGATTACATTAGTCCATATGAAGCTTACGAACAGGCTACACAAGCCACGCTAGGATTTCATATTAACACATAAATAGACACAAGATGAATCCATATTAAAGGAGGGAAAATAATGTCAAATACTGAAGCTTCAATATCAATGCAAGAAATACACACTTTTGAAGATTTTTATGAAAAACGAGCAGCATTAAACAACTTAATTTTAGTTTGTGAGAATAATGAACTTATCCGTAATGAAGATTTATATCAGCGCTTTATTAAGGATTATACACAATTAGAGCATGATTATCAAAATTACTGGGCAGAAATCGCTGAAAAGTATGACATCCAAGAAAAAGAAGGCTATTATTTTCATTTAGACTTCAAGACCGGTAAGGTGACACTTCGTGCGGAATAATAACTTTCTTGTTCTACTAACCCATAATAAGTACGGGGAAAGGGGTAATAGCATTATGAAAAAAAATAAGAATAATACCAAAAAACAGGCATTTACATATTTAAAAGGTTTTAAAGGGAAACTCGCACAGTTGCTCATTATTATTATGCTCGGTATTACTCTTAATAGTATTTCACCAATCATTTATGGTAGATTAATAGATGCTATTACCTCTAAAAATTTTTATCAGACAATGATGTATTTATTGTATTTTTCTGTAATCACAATTTCCATTATTTTGTTTTCTTCTTTAGAATCTGTGTTTTCTGTAAACATTGGCAATAAAATCAACATATACCATCAGAAACATTATTTTACAAAGCTTCTTAAAACCAAGATATCTAATGTCGAAAACTTTGATTTTGGTCTTTTGGTATCAAATTTGACCTCGGATATATCTACAATTATTAGTTATGACGTTGAATTAATAACTACAACTATTTTTATAGCACTTAATTTTTTTATTCCATTGGTTTTTATTTTTTTAATAAACTATAAAATGGCTTTAATTACAATTGGATTTTTTCCAATGATTGTAACTATTTACTATGTATTTAGAAACAAAAAGAAGATGTTTTTTAAAAGAAGTAAGGAAATTGACGATCAATATTATACGTTCATCTGTAATTCTATCAAAAATATATCTTCTTTTAAGGCATTCAAACTTGAAAATACAATGAGTAATAAATTTAAACAATTACTGGATAGGTCATACAAAAGCGACAAGGATAAAACAATATTGGATACATTTATTGGTACGCTTAATGATTTGTCACAAAATATATTTTCTTTTCTTTTGTTATACTTAGCAGCTAAACTTATTCTAAATGACGAACTAACTATAGGCACATTGATGTCTTTTAACATATACACTAATCGCTTATTTAGTAGTATAAATACTATTCAAAAAATTCAGTTAAATGAGCAACCAGTTAGTGTTGCACTGGATAGATTGTCTACCTTAAAGTCTGCACCAGAAGATAATTATGAAGTATTAATAAAAGAAACAGAAAATAATCAAATTACATTGAATATTGATAATATTTTTTTTAAATATAATGACATAGAAGTAATTAGCGGATTATCTATAGATATAGAGAAAAATGGCTATTATTCACTTGTTGGAGAAAATGGTTGCGGTAAAACAACATTATTAAAATTGATAATGTACTTTTATGAAACTCAATCCGGCTGCATTAGATTGAATAGTTTCTCTTATAGTGATTTATCTGCACATTATATTAGAAGTTTTATAACATATGTCCAAAAAGAACCTTTTGTAATTAATGATTCACTTTTAGAAAATATTCGGTTGTATTCCGATGATAGTGAGCAAAGTGTTCTTGAAGTGTGTGAAAAAGTTGGGCTAAAAGACTTTATTCTAACTTTACCTGATGGATTACATACAATGCTATATGAAGATAGTGATTTGTTATCTAGTGGAATGCGACAAAAATTAAGTTTTGCAAGAGCTATACTTCATCCGTCTGCAATTATGTTATTTGATGAGATAACGTCTGATTTAGATGGCAAGTCTGAAAAACTATTAAGTAATATTATGAAGGATATGAGTAAAGATAGAATTGTCTTATCAATCAGTCACCGAGTAAATGCGATAGTTAATAGTGATTGTATTTATGTATTACAGGATGGCAAAATCATTACTCAAGGTGATTTTAATCATTTATATAAAAATTGCGAAATATTTTCAAACTTATTTAAAGCAGCTTCAGAAGCACAGGTGTAGTATTACAATGCTGTTAGACTTAACTTATAGATGTTAAGTTACTAATAAATATTTAGGAAAGGAGTGTCGCAATATGGAGTATACAAAAAAGATATCTGGATTTGGCGTTATGCAGCCTTTAGCGAGTTGCTCTGTTTGCTATGGTAGCTGTTACACCGGTTGCTATGGTGGTTGTGAAAAGACTTGCTCTGGTGACTGCGCTGGCACTTGTAAATTCTCTTCTCGTAGGAAATAACATCACCAGGTATACATGAAAGAAATGGATCCATAAAAGTGGATCCATTTCTTTCATGTATACGTAGTTGCATCAAAGTAATCAGATACATTGAAAGTTCCATTGTATAGTCGTCTCAAAACAGAAAGAAATTGTACTGTTTCGTATGTAAATAATACTACAGGTTAAAAATATAATATATAAAAAATAATTCTATTGACATCGAATAAAGACAGATGTAGAATATAATTACAGACAATTGTAGAATATGGAGGTGCATTTATGGGTACAATAAAAAAACTTCCCGAAGCTGAATTTGAAGTGATGAAGGTAGTATGGGCGAATGAACCACCTATTACAACCAGTATTATTATGGAACAGCTGGGAAAAGAAAAAAGATGGAAACCGCAAACCGTTCTTACCCTGATGTTACGACTGGTGGAGCGTGGTTTTATCCGAACGGAAAAGAACGGAAAAGAACGCACTTACTTTCCAATTATTAGTAAAGAAGAATATTTGAAATTTGAAACGGGAGACTTTATAGAACGTTTTCATGGAAATTCCTTTGTCAGTTTAGTTGCTACACTTTATAATGGCAAAAAGCTAAAGGATAGTGACCTTGATGAACTGGCAAAATGGCTTAAAGAACGGGGGGATTAATATGCAAGGATTTTTAACTACATTATTCCAATGCTCTATTTCTATGACACCGATAACTCTTGCATACATGATCATGAATCCTCTTTTATCAAAACGATATTCCGCTAAATGGCAGTATAGGATTTGGCTGGTGATAGTAATTGGCTGGATATTCCCCTATCGTCCTCAATTTGATTTGCCGCTTCTTCCTGTTCAAATGCCAGATAATCATATAATACAATCGCAGTTTATATCTATGCAATCAACAATTGGCAATACCGCTTCGCCTGTAACAGTTGGTGGAGAAATAGTAAGTACTCCAGTAGCATTGTCTTTATGGTGGGTGTTTGCAGCTATTTGGATTGTTGGGTTTAGCGTTATCGTAGTATATCATATTTTGCAGTATAGGCGTTTCATGAAAGTGATAAAGCGATGGAGCGAATCCGTGACTGATGTAAAGGTAATTAGAATATTTGACAGTTTGAAGTCAGAATTGAAAATTAAAGAACAAGTGACGTTAAAGAGATGTCCAGGTATCAAAAGTCCAATGCTTGTTGGTTTGGTCCATCCGGCAATCTTACTACCACCCATTAAAATTGCCGATAATGAATTATCTCTCATTCTAAGGCATGAGTTAATTCATTGCAAACGACGTGACCTTTGGTACAAGGCAATGATTTTGATAGCCACCGCACTCCATTGGTTCAATCCAGTGGTTTATCTCATGGCAAGAGCAACTGAAGTACAGTGTGAAATTGCTTGTGACGCATTGGTTTTACAAGACGCAAATTTTCAGCAGCGTAAGCAGTATGGTGAAACGATTATTGGCGTTATTAGGGATGGGACGCTCCCAAAAACCGTATTATCAACAAATTTTTATGGAGGGAAAAGAGGTATGAAAAATCGTATTGTTTCAATTTTAGACACAAAGAGAAAAAAAGCCGGTTTTACGATTCTTTGTTTAGTATTGATCGGAATTGTAACGATTGGATCTGCATTGGCTACAAATAACAAGGCTGGCAATAACGTTAGTAAAAAAAATTTTTCTTCAATCGCAAAGGTTGATGATAAATACAACAAATTGCTCGCCTTACGATTTGAAGATTACGAAAATATGACCGTAGCTGAATATCGCAACAAGGTATGGGATATCATTGGTCAGGATGAAGCAGCCTATTTTGAATTGCTTAATCATATACCAGAGAGTTGGGAAGATATTAAACAAACAGATAGGGATGTTTATTTCATTCTTAATGTATTAACTCCAATCATCGCAGAGAAATGGGAAACATGGAATTTTGGAGGCAATAAAGTGTGGGATACAGGAAAGATAGAGTATGGAGCGAGCTACACCATATTGGACGCCGACACACTCACAATGGGGGAAAGAAATCAAGCCATTGAAGGCATAAATGCGGATATCAGCAACTTTGTGGAAGGTAAAAGTAAGAGCGAACTTACAGATGAAACTGCTATACAAACGCTATTAGAAGCTGAAAGTAAAAAATGGGTGAAAAAGTACAGCGATCCGTCACTGAAAGTAGCATTTTCATTTTTATCGTTTCGGGCAGAAGTAATTAACGAACAGGAGCTTGAAAACGTATCAATACCATTGAAAAAGTCAGAGGAGAATGAGCTTGAAAATGCTACCTCGGAAGATTTTACATTGTTCCTTTCTCTAAAAACAAAGGGATACGAAAAACTATCCGTTGCCGATTTCAATAAGGAGATTGTAGTAACTATGGAGGATGATGGAAAGTATCCTCAAAAAGTTTTTGAAAAGATTAATAACAGTTTAAAGTCAGGAACTTATCCAGTAACATTGACACAGCAAGATCTGCACTTCTTAAGTATCACATTAAATGCATCTATCACTGAAAATGCAGTAAAACATATGCAGCAGTATACAGATGAAGTTATGCGTCCGTATATATCTAACAGCATAAATCGAGAGTTGACTACTCCAATATCTGGAGGTAATACAGAAATGACAACTTTCCAAGCGACAATTGAATATACCCTATGCTATGATATACTTGATGAAAATAACCTTACTGTCGCAGAGCGTGACCGGGCCTTGATGGGATTAATAAATGGAGTTCGAGCATTTATCTATAGCAAGAGTGAAGATGAATTGGTTGGAGGTAAGGCTGCTTTAGAATCCAAAATTGACAGGTTAGAAAAGCAATATAGCAATAAGCGGATACAGCTAAGTGTAGAAAATCTTATTTATCAAATACATGATGAACGGGATGTAGAAGCACTTCGACATAATAATTAAGAGCATCATCCATTCATCTTTGTCATCCAATAATTATTATAAAAAACTCTGGAGAAGTACCAGAACTATGTTTCGATTATTGATGATGGTGTAAATCCGTTATTAATCCTGAAGAATTGTTATTGTTATGAAGTTGCCGACATAGAAGTGAAAGCCGTTCATGCCAGACGGTATAGGTCACGCCACGAGAATAGCATCAGTTATTGATGAAAAATGTGAGTATGGAGTTACTATATATAGTATTAAGATTTTTGAGCATACTCTTGAGCCAGTAAATTTCGAAAAACTTGTTATCGCGTTAAATTGGTGTCTTATAAATGATATTGATGTTATTAATCTCAGCATGGGATCAGTTCAATTTACTGACAGAGTCAGATTTGTAGAACTTATGACTGAAAACTAGAAAAGCGAAATTATTGTTGTCTCAGCGTATAGTAATGATGATTTGCTCACATTTCCGGCCTCTCTGAATTCTGTTATAGGTGTTAAACATGATACATTTGGATTTTTACAACCTACTGATCATATTTATTGTGAAAAACCAATCGATGGAATCGATGTAGTTAGTGGATGTCAAGATTCGTTTTTTGGAGTGTATCATGAAGAATATAATAGCTAGATTATTGATGGTAGTTTTTATTTTTCTGTACTTTTGAATTTCCTATTAACCTTATATTTTATATAATTTAAGATATAAATAGAGTTAAGGGCAAACCTGTCAAAAGACAGGGACGCAAAGCTATAGGATCTAAGATGCTGTTGCATTATGATAGCCTGGCTGCCAGAAGTTCCAAGTCATAAAAAAGACCTGCTCTTTTCTAAAAGGGCAGGTCTTTTTATGCATAAGCGGCTTTTGATTGAACATGTTTTATTGGATATCACCCTTTTGCTATTGACCAAGGTGAAAGTGAGGTACAAAGATGAATCTCATACACATATGTTTTTTTGGGAGGTTGAATTGAAGATGTTCTATCTACATATGGCCTTCTAACAACTTCATATTACAAGAAGCCAACAGTTTGCCAAAGGCATTCTGCTGGCTTTTTTTGTTCGACAAAAAGGCACCAGTTCCGACCAATAAGGTTACTTTTCGATTGGAAGCCTTTTATTTTATATAAAAAACTGCTGGAACTGACCCGCTGTAGATCTCCGCCGCTTGTTCTTCATTTTGGATTTAAAAATCATGAAATGGAGGACAAGCCCTATGGTTAAACGAAAAAGAAGAACAAATTATAGCCAGGAATATCCTGACTTAAGTAAAGAAATTATTGAGGTGTTGAAAAAAAGTGACCGAAAGATGGAGTATCAACAATATGACCTGAAGGCAGAACGATGCAGAATTGATTATGCAAGGCAAACTGTAACTTACATACCAAGCCGCGAGGATTCCTATGAACGGCTATTGGTGGAGAATCGGCAGTTTGCAGCTGAAGGTGAAAGTGTTGAGGATGCGGCAGTAAAGTCAATAATGATTGAGAAAATGAGGACCTGTCTAAAACTACTTACTCCAGCGGAACAAGAGCTAATCACCGAGTTATATTTTAAAGGTAAGAGCGAGCGACAATTATCGAAAGAAACACATATTCCCTATATGACTATTCATGACAGAAAGGTTAGAATTCTTAATAAATTAAAAAAACTTATAGAAAAATAAAAATATTTCCGTGCACCCCCCTCACTCAACGTGGAAGTAAGTGAGGGGGTTTTTTTATTCTCCCTTTTGCTCCTTGAAAATTTCATATCCGGTAACTTAAATACATGAGCTGTTCAGCCGTGATGAGCGGCAGCGACTTTGATGGGCGCGCCAAGACTGCCTGCGGATGGGTAACGGACATCCGTCGAACCGATGGCATCGAAGGTTACGAGCGATAAAGCCCGTTCATAAAACGGTCTGTGGTGGACCGTATCGCAATGAAATGGACAGTGATAATGCTACTTCCGCCCAGCCACAGACATCGCAATGGGGGCGGCTCGCAGAGATCCTGGGAGAGGTGAAATTCCTATGGCGTTTGCTTAACCAGCAAATCATTTATGTTGCCGCCCTGTAAGCCGTAAGGCTTTTGTGCTTCGGGAAGTAGTGTCGAATAGAAGCATTGTAATAGTTTTAAAATGAAGAACAAGCAGATCGTTTGATCTTAGAAACTATGCTGCAGGGGATTTATTCCCTGCAGCATCCTTGTAAGATTAAACAGAAAAAAGAACAAGGAGGAATCATTATGGAAAATCAAAAAATGGATGAGCTAATTGGCAAGGATATGGTTATTGGCTATGTATACGACTATGACGGAAACCGTAAAGCATATTATTTTGATAATACTCCGTCTAACATTGCCAGTTTCATCATGCTGCACAAGGAAAACACAGATAAAATGATTTTAACGGATATTGCTGACCGCTTGGTTTTGAATACTTTCAGAGAATTCATCAACCAATGCCCGGATCAAAAACTACTGCAGGAGATTCTGAAAGACTTGCTCCCTATGCAGATGGGTGAGAAAGATACAGTCGAATTTCTGATTGTGGATGAAGCGGAGTATCAAGCTTTTTTAGATGAAGAAGAGAGGCAAGTGGTAGAGGCAGAACTTCAGATGTTGTAGTCACTGCTGAGCTACATGAGTAAGCATTGATTAGGCGATAGGATACAATATTCCTCTCGCCTGTTTTTTTAGAATTAGAACGGAGGGTTATTTATGAAGGAAAAGAAGCTTGCATGGGCTTACAGCCGTATTGATGCTCCTGAAGATGCACACGGCAGTTTAAAGAATCAGAGAAAAGAACTTTTTGACTATGCTGAGCAGATGGGGTTTGAAATCGTGGGATCTTCGGAAGATATGGGGAGTGCTATGGAGTTCAACCGCAATGGTCTTTTGGAGGTCATAAAGGCTGCCGCAGATGGTAAATTTGACGTACTGCTCATTAAAAAAATAGATTGTTTGGGACGGGATACCGAGAAAACGATGAAGTTTCTCCGAGAGCTTGACCAGTTAGGTATTCAGGCATATTCACCATTGGAGGGTGAAATACATTTGAATTATCAATCCCTCTTCCCTTCTCTGTAGTGAGCGGGAGGTGATACATATGTCAAAGCTCCAGGAATCCAATGAAGTGAAGTATAAGATAGCGGTGAAATTGTTGAATATTATGCTCAGAAACGAGATTATTTCTCCTGATGAGTATAAAAAAATAGATGATTTGAATCGTCAGACTTTTACACCGGAACTTTCTAAAGTATATGCGTAAAAACACTAGCTATATTGAAACTTGTGTGGTAATGTATGTTGTTGACAGAGATCAAATATTAAGGAAAGGAGAAAAGCTATGGCAAAGAAAATTACGAAAATAGATCCTGTTAAGCAACAGGTTACCCGACAGTTACAGTCTAAAAAGCGAGTTTGTGCATATTGTAGGGTAAGCACCGATTCTCGTGAACAGCAGAATTCCTTCTCTGCACAGTTGGAGTATTATAAGGCTCTGATTGAAGCCAAGGAGGATTGGGAGTTCGTAGGAATCTACGCTGATGAAGCGAGAAGCGGGACGAAGCTGCAAAAAAGAGATGACTTTTTAAGAATGATGAAGGACTGCGAGGACGACCGGATTGACATGATTATTACAAAATCTGTGACCAGATTCGCTAGGAACACCGTAGACAGCATTCAGGCAATCCGAAGATTAAAGGAGCTTGGAATAGCTGTTTTTTTTGAAAAGGAAAATATCAATAGTCTGTCAGAAAAAAGTGAACAGATGTTGACCATCTTAAGCTCACTGGCTCAGGGGGAATCCGAGAATATCTCCACGAATAACAAATGGGCGGCAGTGAAACGCTTTCAGGATGGAACATTCATCATTGGTACACCAGCATATGGATATACAAAGGATGAGAATGGAGAGTTAATCATACAAGAGGAAGAAGCAAAAATAGTCCAACGCATCTTCCGTGAATACTTGAATGGAAAAGGTACCTATGTGATTGCCAAAGAGCTATCAGAAGAAGAAATACCAACCATTCGCACGGCTGAAAAATGGCAGGACACAGTGATAAAGGAAATTCTTCAAAATCCCGTTTATACCGGAGATTTACTTCAACAAAAGACTTTAACCACAGATGTGGTTCCCTTTAAGAGAAAACCTAATAGGGGTCAGCTACCTCAATATATGATAGAGAATAACCATGAACCCATTATCACAAAGGTACAGGCTGAGGCAGTCAAAGAAATTTTTGATTACCGCAGAAAACAGATGGGAATGGACGATACAGGTAAATATCAAAACCGATATGCGTTCAGTAGTAAAATTATCTGCGGAGAATGCGGCAGTATATTCCGCAGGCAAAAAATTTACATAGGGAAACCCTATGAGAAAGTCCAATGGAGCTGCCACCAACATATTGAGGACATCACCAAATGCAGTCAAAAAGCAATCCGTGAGGATGTTATCCAATGGACATTTACTGTGATGTGGAACAAGCTCGTAAGCAACTATACTGAAATCCTAATTCCTCTGCTGGATACCCTAAAGAAACTTCGAATGGATGAACAGCAGGAACAGGAAATAGTTGAATGTAATAATAAAATTATGGAACTGACAGAGCAGGATCATATACTCAGCCGATTGTTATCGAAGGGGTATATTGATCCTGCTGTTTTTATAGAGAGGCAAAATGCCTTGATTCTGGAACTTACAGCAACAAAAAAGAAAAGAAATCAGCTTCTGGACAATAACGGTTTTGAACAAGAGATTACCGGAACAGAGCTACTTTTGGAGCTAATTAGAAACAACCCTAACATAATAGAAGAATACTGTGAGGATTTATTTTTACAGGTAACCGACAACATCATAATACAAAAAAATGGACAAATCACCTTCTGGCTCATTAATCGGCTGGAACTGTCCGAACCATATAGGAAGGAGGCGATACAGGATGATGCAAAGGCATATGCCCATGGGATATAAGCTGGTAGATGGAAAAGTGCAGCTCGATGAACCTAAAGTAGCGATTGTTAAAAAGGTGTTTCAGGACTACATCTCTGGCACCTCTACTCAAGCGATCGCAAAGCAATTAACACAAATGGGAGTTTTAAATGCCAACAATAAGGCATCTTGGAATCATGGCTCCATTGGAAAGATACTGGAGAATGTCAAATACATGGGGGATGAATTCTATCCTCAGATGATAGATGCAGAATTATTTGAACAAGTACAGAACCGTAGGAAAGAAAGATGTGAGCAATTAGGGAGAAGCATTCAACCAAATAATCCTAACCGTCAATATGTTTTTACTGGAATGCTCCGCTGTGGAGAATGCGGTGAGATTTACCGCAAATACATCGAGCACGCTGGAAGAAAGACGGAGAGATCTCTCTGGAAATGTAAGAAATACATTTACAAGAACAGAGTGTGCTGTCGATGTAGTTTCCTAACAGACGAGCAGATAGAAAAAGCCTTCCTTGATACTGCTAATAAAATTCTCGCAAGAATTCAAATCCTTGATAGAAAATGTAAAAAAGAACCTATCCCATATAACCATAAATTTCATGAATTGGATCAACAGATTAAAGAGCTGGAAGCAGAAGGGCGGTATTCGTCCAAAGAGCTACCAGCTCTTATTTATGAACGGGCAAAGGCCTTCTATCAAACAGCACAGATTGATGACTATGACTATAGCACCGAGAAGATAAAACAGGCATTTTCCGGCATACAACCTCTCAGAGAGTTTGATAAAGAACTGTTTTTAACGGTAGTGAAGCAAGTCACGATTTATGCTGACCATCGGCTGATGTTTGAATTTATTAATGGATTGACTATGGAAGCTCAATATTAAATCAAAGAGAAGGTGAAATGATGAAAAAGAACAATCATAAAAATAAAGAAGAAAAGCCTTTAAAAACTGCGATGTATATAAGAGTTGGTAATATAGAGCAATTATATCCTGAGGCTCAGCAGAAACATTTTAAGTTAAGTATGGAAAATTTCCAGAAAGGGGAAGAATGCGATGCAGACAGCAACAGCGAAAAAGAAGAATGTATCTATCATACCTCCTCAACCGGAATATGATAGAAGTATAAAGCTCCAGTTTAAAGCACTGCGGGTAGCAGCATACTGCCGTGTCAGTACTACTCTGGAGCAGCAGGAAACCAGTTATGAAGCTCAAGTTTCCTACTATACGGAAAAAATAAAGAGCAATCCTAACTGGAAGTTCGTCGGTATTTATGCCGATGATGGAAAAAGTGCAACCAACACAAAAAAACGTGATGATTTTAATGCTATGATTGAGGATTGCATGGCAGGCAAAATCGATATGGTGATTACCAAATCAGTAAGCCGCTTTGCTAGAAATACCGTTGACAGTCTGCAGAATATACGAAAGCTCAAGGAAAAAAATATCGCTGTTTTCTTCGAAAAAGAAGGAATCAATACACTGGAAGGTTCAGGTGAGCTTTTAATTACCATCCTGAGCAGTCAGGCACAGGAGGAAAGTCGTAATCTAAGTGAGAACACTCGCTGGGGTCTTGTCAGACGTTTTGAAAACGGGATTGTCTCGGTCAACCATAAAAAATTTTTAGGATACACCAAGGACGAGAACGGAGAGCTGATCATTGTCCCAGAAGAGGCAGAACTGGTCAGACGGATTTTCAGACTTTATCTAGAAGGTAAAAGTATCGTTGAAATTAAAAAGGATTTAGAAGAGGATGGAATCAAAACTGTTACTGGATTAACCGAATGGTGTCCTGGCGTTATTAATAAGATGTTAAGCAATGAAAAATATATGGGAGATGTTCTTCAGCAGAAAACTTATACAGTAGATTTTCTGACCAAAAAACGTGTGAAGAATACTGGAATCGTTCCTCAGTATTATATCGAAGATAATCATGACGCTATTATACCGAAAGAACTTTTCTTCAAGGTGCAGGAGGAAAAGGCTAGACGAGCAAGCCTAAGTAAAACTGCCGTAGCTAGAAAAGCAAAAGAAGAAAAACAGAAAAGCAAATATAGCTCAAAATACGCTCTAACAGATATCATGGTATGTAAGGAATGCGGTCAGCCATATCGTAGACAAGTATGGTCGAAATACGGGCAGAAAAGTGCTGTTTGGAGATGTGAAAACCGCCTGAAGAATGGCACCAAACATTGCAAGCACTCTCCTACTTTAAAAGAAGAAATTTTGCAGGAAGCGATTATGGATGCTATAAATAGCGTAGTGGAAAACCACGGTGAATTTGTGGGTGCCTTCCGTGAAAATGTCATCAGAGTTATCGGTAGCTATACTACTAAAAATATACCAACTGAATACGATGAACAGATTGAAAAACTACAGAGTGAGATGATGTTACTAATCGAGGACAATGCAAAAAAAGGCTCCATAACAGAGGATTTTGACGAACAGTACCAAATAATAGCTGAACAGATAAAGGACTTAAAACATAAGAAGCTGGATATGGTTCGGGAACGCAAGCAGGCTGAAAGCTTTCAACAAAGGATTGTTGACATGGATGATTGCCTGAAAAAAACCACTTGTGCGGTGCGGGAATTTGATGATGACTTGGTACGCAGACTGCTACAGAATATTAAAGTGATCAATGAAGAACTTATTGAAATTCAATTTAAATCCGGAATTGTGATGAAGCAGCAGGTTTCATATTTTGATTAACATTATGGCAGGAACGACAGTAATTTGTTGCTCCTGCTATTTTTACTTTAGAAGGGAGGAATAGAAATATGCTATATGACCAAAAAAAGATGGAGCACCTCAAAGAGAAATATCCTGCAGGAACCCGCATTCAGTTAATTTCCATGTCTGGAGAAGCGGATATGCCTTCAGGATTAATGGGAACTGTAGATTTTGTGGATGACATCGGGCAGCTACAGATGAAATGGGATAATGGCCGTTCTCTTGCCCTTGTTCCTGATGTGGACAACTTCGCCACCATATCAAAACCAGAGCATAAGCAGGAGAAGAAATGCAAACCACATGCACCGCTCATTGGTGCCAACGGCAATATATTCAATCTGATGGGTATCGCTTCGCGTACATTGCGTGAGGCGGGGTTGCAAGACCAGGCTGATCAAATGTGCAATAAGCTCATAGTTTCCGGAAGCTATGAAGAGGCTCTTAATATTATTAGCGAATATGTAAATTTCGATGAAGCAGATCAGCCGGAAAATGAAGCAGAACAATGCAACATGAAAATGGAATGAGAGGTGAATGAGATGGAAAATAAAAATTTGCAAGAAGTCTATATTGAACGCCTAAATGCATTTCTCCCTACCTTGGACTTTACAAAATTGGATCAGTCCTGTAATTCAGCAGAAGATGAATATGCTAAGGAAATACTGAAGCAAATGCATGACATTTTTATTGAAGTCTATGATACAGATTATCTGGACAGTGAGTATGAGTTTGTTGAACTCCCTGCGGTTATACAAGGGCGCAATACCGGTCATATTGGGCTCGGTATCGTAACGCTTGATTTGCAGTCATCCGGTGAACATTGGGGAACTTTCTTTTTCACACCGAGAGGTGTGATTGATCAGGGAATGGAAAAGCTATCAGCTTCTGATTCTAAGTATTTAAAGCGGAACTATGTTCCCTATGATTACTGGTATACCATATCTGTGGAACGTGACCATCATGTGGATTTTGATAATGTACCGGAAAAGATAATGGAGATGCTTAATGGGTGCTATCCAAATCAGCCTGAAATAAAAATGGAATAAAGAATTTCTACCTTTTCCATGGTGATAAAGTTCCTGTTGTATCATCATGGAAATGTTCTGTTACGGGGCATGATAGCATAGTGCTTTTAGCCTTTTAAAGGAACAAGATACGGGATACATTCAAATAAATTAAAATGGGAGGTATACTATGAAGTTTACTAATTATGTAGAACAAATAAAGCTCCATGTGAAGGAGTATTTACCAAGGGAATTTAAAGACTCAGAGGTACTCATCCAACAGATGAGAAAAAACAATGACATGCTCCTTCATGGAATGTCTCTGAAAGGTCCTAGTGAGAATATTTGTCCAGTTATTTATTTGGAGGATTATTATGCACTTTATCAAGAAGGTATGTCAATAGAGGATACCCTGCGTTTAATAGGAAAGAGTTATCTTTCTGCACAAAATAGCATTAGATTTCAGCAGGGCATAGATTTATCATATGATCATATGAAAGATAAGTTATTTCTCTGTGTAGTTAATGCAGAAAAAAATCAAGAAATGTTAGATTCAGTACCTCATCAGAGGATAGAGGATTTAGCAGTAATATACCGTAGCATGGTATATAAGAGCAACGAGCAGGTTGGATCGGTATTGATAAATAACGGATTGTTGAAAGAGTGGGGAATTGATAAGGAAACCCTTCATGAACGGGCATTGAAAAATATGAACCGTTTATTTACTCTAGAGTTTTATTCGTTAGAGAGTAAAATACTAAATTTAATGGGAGTACCTTATCCTGAAATAGAAAAGGTACAAGATGAAAATGGAATGTTTGTCCTGACCAATAGCCAAGAATACTATGGAGCTTCCTATCTGTGCTGTCCGGATGTTTTGAAATTGGTTAGTGAAGAAATGGATGGGGATTTTCTGATTCTTCCTTCCTCGGTGAATGAAATTATAATATTGAAGGAATCACTTACAGCGGATATAAGTGAATTGCAGGAGCTTGTGAAGTTAGTCAATCAGACTACAGTCGAAGAGACAGAGTATCTATCAGACAATGTATACCGTTATGATAGCCAAAATCAGACATTGTCTATTGTCGATGGAAACGATATGCAGTTAGGAATGGAGTTGCAGCATTAATAAAACCAAATACTTAATTTAAACGAGGCGCACCTGCACATCAACAGCAAACAGGTGGGTCTATCTGTTATTGATGCCGGGATGCCTTAATAATGAATTTATTATAACGCGAAAACTTGAAGGTGGAAACACTTTCATTACTATTTGTGCCGCCAGTTTTGGCGGCGGAATGGAGATTAATATGAAAAAATGATGAGACATATATAAGAAATGAAATTTTTGCTGATAAGGATTATTGGATTCCCTACAGAACATCCGAAAACTCAAAGAGAAAAACATTGGTGTTTATTTTGAAAAAGAGGGTGTTTATACGCTAGAGGGTACCAGTGAGCTTTTCATTACTATCCTCGGCAGTCAGGCACAGGAGAAAAGCCGGAACCTAAGTGAAAATACTCGCTGGTGTTTGGTCAGGCAATTTGAAAATAGTATTGTCTCGGTCAATCATAAGAAGTCAGGGATTTGAAGCTGAAAAAACTGAAGTGGTGCAGGATCAAAAGCTGGCTGAGATTTATGACCAGCGGGTTGAAGATGTGGATCGATGTATCGGAAAGGTAAGCTATAAAATTGGATAGTTTGATGATGATCTAGTTAGAAGGCTTCTAGAAAGAATCACAGTTGTCAATGAGGATAAAATCGAAATACGGTTTAAGTTAGGGATTGTGATGAAACAGCGAGTGCCATATGATGAATAAGAAACTAAGACAGGAGTAGGTTTTACTCCCTACCTATATATAAAACTGTTAAGATTAAAGCCTTAGTACGCTGAGGGTTTTATTGTTGGCAGTTTTACTAGATTAAATCTAAATATTCTGTAAATATATGTATGATAAATAGATTTGTTGTTGTAAATTAGCAGGAAAGGTTATACAATTAGAATAACAATGTTGTTATATCATAATTTTGGTTGGGTATAACAAGCGAACAGTAAATGAATTATTGGATATATCAAGAAATGAATTGAAAAATCTTAATCCAGGTGAAATATTCTTAGTTCGTGATCTTTTTAAGGGTTGTTAATGAAACCGAATTTCTCGTAATGACAGATTGCTATTGGGAACTTTATTTCTCAATTATGTTAAAACAGTTAATATTAGGATTGTTCCTATTGAAAAGACTTCGTCTGGGCAGCAGAGATATAAAAAACGCCTCTGTTCTAAAATAGAATAATGTTATATAAAGATAAGAATTATAAATAATGATACGTTATTTAATACCATATATGTAGAGTTGCAAAAATTTTTAAAGTGAAATTTAGTAAAACCAGTATAATGCTGCGATATAAGAAATGAAAGGCGGTGTATTCTTAATGGATAGAAAAAATAATGCTGGAGCTGTTGCTTCTAATGCTGGAGACGATTTTCATCTGATCTGGGCATGTAAGAAGCTTTTAGAAATATTAAAACCCAATAGTGAACTAACAGCTATATCAGTTGAAGGTCCTACCTGGGAAGATTCTATTCAAATTGAGGATGAACAAAAACTATACTCTATTGATTTGGCAGAGTATTATGGTGGAAATAACTTTGAACAAGCGCAGCGAATTGTCTTCTCTCAATTAAAATACAGTGCATATCAAATGGACAAGCCATGGACAGCATCTAATTTATGTTCTGGTACTAATAAAGGCAACTCGATCATTCGACGGCTGGCGGACACATATAGTGGATTTTGCGAGAAGTATGATAATGTTAGTTCGAAACTTATTTTAAAATTAGTCAGCAACCGTAATTTACAAACAGATTTTTCAGCCCACATAGATGAGTGCATAACTATACTAAAGGAAAAGAAGTATAGGCGCACGGGCGATTTAATAAAAAGATTGACTCCTAAATGCAAAGAAGATATCAATAAAATATATAAAACTTCAAAATTGAGCTCCACTGGTTTCATTAAATTTTTGTTAATTTTAAATTTTGATGATTGTGGTACTGAAATTCGAAGCATCCATAGAGCAGAAATAATAAAGCAATTGGGCAATTGGAATACAAGCGATATACGTAGCAGATATAATTCTTTAATTATGCACTTACGAGAAATGATGCTACCGGAAAATACACTTGGTTTTCCGATGAATCGAGAATATGTTTTGGCAGCGCTTGATACCAGCGTTAATGAGGTGTTTCCAGCGCCAATAAAAATCCAATTGGCTTTAGATACTTATATTGAACGTGGTGTCAAAAATGATATTGTTGAATGCATTCAGAAAAACAAAAAAAAGATTGTCTGTCTGCAAGCTACTGCGGGCGCAGGTAAGACTACTTTTGTAAGTCATTTACATAACGTTTTACCTGAAGAATCAGTGACTGTTTTATATGATTGTTATGGTGGAGGCTCATTTCTACAACCTGGTGAACGAAGACATTTAACGGAAGTAGCAATCCCACAAATTTGTAACACATTAGCAACGGAATGTGGAACAGAGTGGATAGTTGGTCGGCTTCCTAATGAATATGAATATTGGCGTATGTTAAACGACCGATTGGAAAAAGCAGTATCTTATGTAAAACAGCAAAATGCATCAGCGGCAGTAGTAATTATCATAGATGCAGCAGATAACAGCATGGTAGCTGCTAATGTGTTTAAGGAAGAATGCTTTTTACAGGGACTATTAAATCAAACTCTTCCTGATGGTGTATGGATAATTGTTACTACAAGAATAGAAAGACAGCATTTGATTCCGTTTGGAGACGAAGTGGAAGTTTTCAATCTTCCTCCGTTTGAATTGTCCGAAAGCTCCCAACATATCCGTTCTATATTTTCGGACGCAACTGATGCGCAGTGTGAAGAATTCCATATGCTTACAGATAGGAATCCTCGCTTACAAGCATATATGTTATCTGAAGCTTGTTCGATTGATGGAATGTTGTCACAGATAAAACCAAAAGGAAAGACTATAAACTCTTTATTTAAAGAGTTTATTCATGCTACTAAAAAGCAATATAACAGCATAGTGGATATAAAAATTCTATTTTCTGCACTAATAAATTTGCCAAGACCTATTCCGGTTGCTATGTTATGTGAACTTTGTTCTATAACGTTTGATACCTTGATGAGCATGAGTGTGGAATGCCGCCGTGGTTTTTATATAGCTGATTCTTTTATATTTCTTAAGGATGAGGATTTTGAAACATATTTAAGAACTTGCTACGAGGACAATGAAACTGCAATCAACCTTATTGCCGATTATATGTATCAAAATAGAGTGACAAATCCATACTGTGCTAGATATTTACACATTTTCGTGGATAAGGCGGATTACTTTGACTGCTTAGTTCAGATTGCCCTAAATGAAAAAATTGATGATGCCGCTATTGGAATAGCAGAAGCAAATCAAATAATGAAACAGCGCATACAATATGTTCTGAAAAGACATGAGATGTATGCCCCTCAAAATCGTTTGTTAGCATGTAAATTAGTGTATAGACTAATTGATTATAATGCCAAAGAGGACGCATTAAAGGAATTACTCTTGAGCGCACCCGATGAAGCTGTTACGTACTGTGATGAATTGTCAGTATATAATATTTTCTATACAGATTCTAATGATTTTGATAGTTTAGGAAAAGCAGCACTTGTGTTTTCACGTTTGCCTATCTATAAAACTATTTCGCAGCAATATATCAAAAGCTATCTGGCAGCAATTAAAGTTTACTATAATAAAAATGAAGATGATAGAGGTTATCATTCACGGCCTAGGACAGCAGACATTATTAATATTGCAGAAGCAATGTTGAGATTAGGAGAAACTGAAAAGGCGGTTGACTGGATATGCGGCTGGAGTCCTAGAAAGGCTGCAACTAAATTTGTTTATAAACTTTTCCAAAAGCTTTTAAAATATGATTATCACGAGCTTTATGAAGCTCTATTATTACAGAAATGGTCAAGCCCCAATAAGTTAGCTATCGTTTGTGCATATATTTCATTAGGAAAAACGCCACCGCAAATATATACTGATTATTTGTTAAAATTATTTAATCGGATGACTGAAATTCCGGAAAGCCGTTTTAGTAACAACCAATTACTGATGTTTGTCGAGTATATACTGCGTATTGAAGATGCCAAGGATATCGTGTCAGATCTAATAAATAAATTTTCTATAGAATTTCAGTTTTCAAGTGTACCTTCTCTTTATAGGGAAGATGAGCAGGAAGAATTATCTGATGCATTGCGATATTATGCGCTAAGGCATGTATGCAAAAGGACCTCCACTAACCCGGCTGATTTTTGGAAAGCTAAGGAAAATTCAGAACAGTGTCAATCCGAAGATAACAAAAAATCTATAATACAAATGGCGGATTTTCTGTTACCACTTTATTTGTTTCGGTTAACTTGTATTCAGAAAAATGAGGACGATAATTTTTTTGCTACATGCAACGAGACATTTTCAAAGATCGATCGTTCTTCGTGGAGTTTCTATTCATATGATAAGCATAAATTATTAGAAATAGGATTGCTGGTGTTCACTGAGTCGATTTGCTTCGAACAAAGTTTGAATCAAAAAGAATTAAAAGGCTTAATAGATAAAACTTTGAATATAAGAAATACATCACCCCAATTTAAGATGGAGCTTTTAAAAAAGTTGATATGCAATGAACGTGCTTATCAGGCAGGGTTATCCGTATTGGAGGAAATTAATGCTACCTATGAAAAATACCCGGCTTCAGCCAAAGAAATGGCTGAGGTATATTTAAGTTGTGCCCAAATGGGGCAGAGAATTGAAAAAGGACTTGGGGCGAAATATTTCGCCAAGGCGATTGAATGCACAAAGGGATTAGATTATGAGTCTTATCGAAAAATCTACCTATACAAAACACTTTCTGACAAAATTGGTAAAGATGATACGAGTAATTCCGTACTGGCCTATAGAATTATTCGCTTAAGTGAAGACTTTTGCAGAAAAATGGGGGATACAAAAAACTTCCCTTATCATGAGTCATTATCAGCTGCCACACTGCTCTCCACGGTAAGCATTTGGGGGGCACTCTGTCGTTTGGATGATAGAGATAATTATGATGGATTTTCATTGCAAGATACTATACCGATTGTATTAGATACATTATTAAAAACAGATCGAATTTCGATTGAGAATGCAGTAGCCTTAATGGGCTTATTGCTTCCTGACTTATCATCACAGTACAATGATCTGGTAGACATTATTTTAAAGAAGATTTCACAATTTACGCCTGGGCAACAGAAGCCTATACTTGAAATTTTAATACATGACGTTCTTTTTAATATTCCTATGGACGAAAAGAAATATAGAAGTCATTGCATTGTGAAATATTTAGATTCGAACGTGTCTTCTCCAGAGCTGAATGCTGATAAGATCAGAGCAATGGACAAGTTTTTAAAACAATTGGAAACTCAAAGCCCAAATTATGATGAAAACCGTTCAGATGTACACAGTGCAGTAAATATAAAGCAGTATGTAGCTGAAAGTAATATAGTATCCCAACAGGTGTTGGAAGAGAGAGTGAAAAGACTAAATACCACTGACAGAGAGAATTTTGTTAAGGAGTGGCTGGAAGGTCTTTCTCCAGATAGGTATACAGAAGCTTTAACATGGATGATAGAGCTTATTTCAAAAGATTATTATCGATTTGGAACTACAAAAATATTAAGCATCATTGCAGATTTTGTAGATAGCGTAAAGGCATGGCCACAAATTGATAAATGGCGCAATAATACTCAGAATCAAAAGTACTATTTACAAGCGTTTTCGAGAGAACTTTTACATTTATATGACGGATATGATGACGAGTTTAGGACAATACTCCGCGTGTTTCCTGCTGATACTGCGACACAGTATGATGCATTTTTAGAATATGTATCAAATCATATTGAACTTTATGACGAACAACTTGTAAAGGCAATTTGCAGAATGTCGGTTGCTCTTTCCAGAGAAGACGCGAAAGAACTGCTAAAATGGACGACAGAGATTGAAATGGATAAAATTCACCCTGCTTCTGGAGATAGTGAAAGCTATAAACCGGAGTTAGGGGTAAATGGAAATTTTAATAGTAGCGTGGCATGCTTTATATGGCGTTTGATGGGACACAAAGATAAAGGTGTGCGTTGTAAAGCAGCTCATGTTTTGTTGCGTTATGGTTTATTTAAAGATGTAGGAGTAGTAGAACAGATTTCTGAGCTATACTTCCAACCATTGCCTCAAATGTATTTGGATAATAACAATTACTTTTTTATAGAATCGGCAAGACTTTGGTATTTAGCGACCTGTATGAGGATAGGAAAGGCGAATGCAAAGCTACTTACTCCATTATATTCTTTTTTCAAGTCTATCGCATGTGCTGAAGGGGTGGTGCATGCTTTGCATCGCAGATTAGCCAGAGACATTTGTCTGCAAGTAGCTCCCTATTGTGAACCTCATGATATAGAACAATTATCTGTGTGTGATCAGTGCATAAGTAGCGATAGTCATAGGAAAAAAATGTCGTATTATCAACGCAAATGTAAAGATAGTACTCAGAATTGGAAGTTTGATTTTGGTACGATGGATACATTGCGGTATTGGTATGATGATTTAGCTGGGATGTTTGCATGTATGGAAGAGGAAATAGCGACCGAATGCGATTATTTTGTTGCTCAGTTTGGGATTACAAATCAGAATGCAAGAGAATGGAGTAAACGGTACTTGGTCCAAAATGAATACCAAAAGACCTACAATGATCACGGCATTATTCCTACCGTAGAAACACTGGAAAAATATGCAGAATGGCATTCTATGTTCCATGTAGCAGATAAATATCGTCAGAGCAAGGAACAGATCCAAGATGAAGATTCATCATATGAAGATTGGTTGAATAAATATCTGCCGGGGAAGGCAGGCTTCTGGTGCTTTGAATTTCGTAACCATATTCCACTTATTCCTTTACTTTGGGATTTTACAAAAACGGTGGAAGATGTGCCAGAGAAAAGGTATTTTATTCCAAGTGATTTAGCATCAATAATGATAGAACATGGTTTGGGCGTTTCCCTTAATATGAAATATTCTGCCCATTTTCAGAAAAGCAACAGATACATTCGTATCGAAAGCGCTTTTGTTGAGAAAGAGAATATTGACAAGTTAGTATCAGAAATGAAAAAACCATATACAGTACTTTCTCACTTTTATTATGAGGATGATGAATATGAGAATGGAGAACAACCAGAGCTCGTTATTTATCCAACATGTGATGTAATAACTACTTTCCCAGATTATGCACTTGATAAAAAAGACCCGTTATTAAAAGATTATCTAACTACATCAAACTACTTAATGGGGGTATCCGATGATCTCGCAAAGTACTTGTCTGTAACGCTGGAAGACCAAATTTTACGTTCAAGAATATATAATGTTGATGACTTCCCTGTTCAAGTATATCATTGGAGTGAGCCAGAAGATGAAAGTGGATATGAAAAACATAGTACATACGGAAACGTGGTTATTATTAAAAAAGAGTGTTTGCTAGATATATTAAAAAAGCGAAATCAAGCTGTTATATTTGAAGTGTCCATATCTTTTGAAGATGACAGCTATAAATTCTATGGAACTCCAAGTAAGCCAGCTAAAGAAAAGAAACTACTTTCTTTAGAAATAGACAATGAGATATCTTGGAGACAGTTGTTATTCAGAGCCGAAGAAGATTAGTTGTATTTAATTATTTTTCTTGCTAATTTAGAGGTATACACCAAGATAAAACTACGCCTTTTCAGAAACCGGATTGTGCAGGTAAATAATAGGTGATTGATAACAACGATACCGTTGAATAATGGTTATAACGTGAATAAAATTCAATTAGTGTGGGTGAGGAAGATGAACGATAGATTAAAAGGAATAACAAGATACTTTAGAAGTACAGTAGCAGCTCAGGCTAATATGGGAATTGATTTTAAAGTTGATAATTTTTTTATAGTTGATCATAAAGAATTGGTACAAGGAAAGATTAACCCGGCAACTTGTGAAGGCATTTTTGCAGAAGCGAAAAAAGATACTTTTGATGATGAGAATGAAGCAAAGCAAAAACCTCTTGTCAATATCATCATCTGTGCTAAAACCATAAAAACAATTTTTGAAGCAAATGAGAAGGTGCAAGATGAAATTGATGAACTGACGGGAATATACTATGTCCCGGCAATTCTTAATGAGGAAGGCCTGCTACTATTTGATGAGGGTGAGAAAAAACTTCCTTGGTTCCCAAGAGAATATTTGATGCCGATGGTTGAACCCAAATTAGCGGTAGGGACTGCCGATGCTGTTGATAGTTTCGTGAGCAATCACGTAGACCGGATTGAAAAGATTAAATCTTGGTCTGATTACTCTGTGTTTTTTAAAGGATTATATGAAGCTGTTGCAGATTCTCCATTTGAACAAAACATAATCCGGAATATGGATGCAAAAGAACCTTTTTTTGAATTAGAGAATAATGTGTATATTTTCTTGGACAAGACTGTTTATTCTACTTTTCATATTATGAATTTATATAATCACCTGCAGGAAGATGATCAGCCCAAAGCGCTTTATGATAATTTCATATCTACGCAAATGGCAGATGTAAGTCCGCTTATAGAAAACGATTTATCAAAAATGCAGGTACATTGTGGTCAGATGAATGGAGAGTATCCTCTGTCTCCATCTCAAAGGGAGGCCGTCAATCACTTTAACACTATAAATAGTGGAGAAATTCTGGCGGTAAATGGTCCGCCCGGTACGGGGAAAACCACCTTGTTGCAAACCATAGTTGCAGACATGTATGTTAAAAGGGCCATGAAAAAGGAAAAGGCTCCACTTATTGTAGCTTCTTCAACGAACAATCAGGCGGTAACAAATATCATTGCCTCTTTCGGAAATATCAAAAAGATGGGCATATCTAATCTGGAAGAAAGATGGGTTGAGGGAGTGAATAGTTTCGCAGCCTATTTTCCATCTTCCTCAAAGATAAAAGAAGCAAAAAGCAAAGGGTATCAGTATACCAATCAAAAAGGGGAATTCTTCGTCTCTGATGTTGAAGACAAAGATAATATCGAAAAATCCAAGGTTAAGCTAATAGAAGCCTGCAATGAATATTTTGGGAGCGAATATAAAAATATAACCGCTTGTCAGGAGAAATTGCATGAAGAGCTGTTATTCATTGAAAAGAGTAAAACTGCATTGCTTTCACTTGCTCAGGAGGCTTCCCAATGTGATTTGAATGGTGAAACTGTTGATAAATACCTTGAAAAGTTAATTCTGGGAATTGAAGAAAAGCAAGCAGCTATCGTCAACATCCGCCAAAGAATTATTGACTGGGAAAGCTGTTACAAAAAGATACCCTTCTATGTCAAATGGTTAAAGTTTATAAAAAACTTTGCAAGGAAAATACAAACAGAATTCAGGCTGTTTATAAACGATGAAGAGCAGAGCTTTTTGAATGAATATATGATCTTTGACGAAATTAAAGAAAAATACAGCCAGTTGTATGCAGAGTGCAATAAAACAATTTCTGACCTTAAGAAGAAAAAATCTGTGATTGGGAAAATAAAAAGCCGATATGACAATGAACTGGAGCAGCTACAACAGCATAATATTGATTTACATGGAGAAAAAGATGAAAAGTATAAGCTTGACCTTGAATATATAAACGACTTGATGGATAAAAAGCATAGGTATGTGGAGTTTTGGCTGGCAGTTCATTATTATGAATGTAGGTGGGTGAGTGGAGAGGATGAACTATCGGAAAAACAGAAGGGCACTAACTTTATAAATGTTTTAGAAAAGTTTTATAACAGGCTTAGCATGATAACACCTTGCCTGGTTATGACATTCTACATGTTGCCAAAGCAGTTCATGGCATTTGGAGATCAAAAAACCTTTTTTCTCTACAACTACATCGATTTGCTCATTGTAGATGAAGCCGGACAGGTATCGCCAGAGATTGCTGCAGGGGCGTTTTCCCTTGCCAAGAAATCCGTAGTCGTTGGTGATGTTTATCAGATAGAGCCGGTATGGAGTGTGAACAGAGCACTGGACAAAGCACTGGCGGTGTCAAATGGAGCAATAAAATCCTTAGATGAATTTGAATTACTAGAACAGACCGGGTTAAACAGTTCTTGCTCTAGCGTGATGAAAGTTGCTGCAAAGTGCTGCAAATATGAAAAATTCGATGAAAAAGGCCTGTTCCTTAGTGAGCATCGTCGCTGCTATGATGAAATTATTTACTATTGCAATAAGCTGGTTTACAAGGGAAATCTCCAACCGATGAGAGGGAAGGGCAAGGAAGATGAGAAGCTTGCTATGAAGTACTGGCCGCAAATGGGTTTCAAACAGATTGATACAGAGAATTCAATCAGAAAAGGCAGCAGTAGATTTAACCGATTAGAAGCAGAATATATCGCAGAATGGCTGAAAAATAATTTCAAATTTATTGTAAGTGCCTACCCTAAGGAACCAAAAGAAAATTTGATTGGAATTATTACGCCGTTTAAAGCACAGGTCGAATGTATAAAGTCGGAGCTGAAAAAGCAGATGCCAACCAATTATTCGAAGATAAGCGTTGGCACAGTACATACTTTTCAAGGAGCAGAAAGGAGGGTTATCATTTTATCTACAGTGTATGGGAAGCAGGACGGATGTTTTTTTATTGATGCAAACAAGAGCTTAATGAATGTAGCAGTTTCTCGTGCAAAAGATAACTTCTTTATGTTCGGAGATATCAATTGCTTGAAAGATACGCAGAGTAGTGCAAGTGGTTTACTTAAAAAATGTGTTTCAAACATAGAATTGGAGAAGCATTACAATGAACTACATGTCTAAGGAGATTTAAATAGAACTTTCCTGGCATTAAATACTGATTAAGGAGGTCGATTCTTATGGGAAGAGTAACCACTCCACGCGTAATTACTCCGCAAATTCGAGAATTATGCCAGTCCATATCTAAATATGAACCGTTGATTGTTCCGGTTGTCGCTGATCCAAGAAGCCTCATTAACGAATGCTTTCAAAATGTTGGCACATATGTAAAAGAGCATGGGGGTCAAAGAATTCTCGGATGGAGCATCTGGCAGAGGTCGAATGTCTTAATTGAAGCCGAGGCTCATGCTGTATGGAAATCTCCGACTGGCGATATAGTTGACATTACTCCACATTCCAATGGAGAAACATCAATCTTGTTTTTAGTTGACAAACACATGGTATATGAGGGTAATTGCATACCTAATATACGTAGAGCATTGACCTCATCACCGTTAGTGGCTGAGTTCATTGGTCTTTATAATAAACGTGACCGAATAGCATCAGAATCAACGCAAAATACATTTTCGTTACCCGCTGATATGTACTTACGGATAATGGAAATTGAGCAAATGCTTAACCAGCGGGTCGGTCGAAATGATCCCTGCTCGTGTCAGTCTGGTATAAAATATAAAAAATGTTGCGGTAAGTACGATACACTGTGAGGTTAATAGGTTATGGCTAAATGTATATATTGTGGAACTGAATATAATTTGTCAGAATCGGATATTATTCCGGATGCATTAACAAACGCAAGAATATTAAATAGGAATGTATGTAAAACAGAACACAATAATAAGTTCAGTGACTTATTTGAGTATAAGGTAATTAGTGAACTGGCATTCCTCACTAATTCATTAGATATAAAATCAAGTAAAAGCAGTTCATACCCTAAGTATGAGGCGATATACAAAATTGCCGGGTTGGACTATTCGACAAAGCTATCTTCCGAAACTGAGTTATTTAGAGGAAGAAAGCTGAGAAGCACAGATGGTAAGCATCTGATGGGATTACTGAACGATATAGAGAATATTGCTAAAGATCCAAATAGAGTTGAACAAATTGATATAAATAAGCTTGAGATTGAAAAAAAAATTCAAATTAATACCAGTATTTTTTTTAGTGAAGAAATGTTTAGAACAATCTCAAAAATCGCATATGAATGGTATTGTTTAAAAAATGATATAGACGATAAATACAATGATTTTACGGACATTATCGATTTCATTACTTTGGGTGTTGGGCAGCCTGTATCTGTAATTGAAGATATCGATATTATAGGTTGCTTTAAGCAAAATACTCTGTTAGCAAGTCATTGTATTATCGGGTACTTGAGTCAAAATAAAAATATATATGTATTAGTGAATTTGTTTGGAGTGGCTTTATATAAAGTAGAAGTATGTAAATTCAATCCGCAATTGTGTAAGAATAATTGTATGTTGCAGGAATTTACAATTAATAGTGAAAGAAAAGAAATAATATATGAAGAGCCAGCTTCTTTATTCCACGATGTTCAAAATAGTTTTGTCCCTGGTGGAAAAATTAACGGAGCAACAGTAATGATACCAATTGATCTTTCAGATGCCTCACTTCAACAAAAAATCTTTTTGTGTACGGTATATCAGCTTATGGAAAGCGGATGTGTTGTAGAAACAAGAGAACCGACAAAAAACAGCATAGGCATTATAATTAATAATATTGATTATTTAATGAATCAAGGTTTAATTCATAAAAAAGCGTTAAAAAGATTTGCTAAAGAGTACATCATGGACTCAATTGAACCTATTGTATTAAACCCCGAAGGCACAAAAAATAAAAATGCCTTTATGTTTTTCATTGTTTATTTAATTGGTAAATATTTAGAAAACATTAATGATATTGAGCAAATAAATCAGCTGATTGAAGAACACCTTGGCAAACAAAATAAAGAATATACTGTTAACGATGATATTAGTGTAAAACTTAAAGAGCGTATTCTAGAAGATGGAGATTATAATGCGGTATTAAGTCAAGGAGCAACACTAATTATGAATTGGGAATAATGACAGATGAAATTGTATCGAATAAAGCCTTCAAGAGGTCAATACACTTTTGAAGGTTTTATTGCTTACAATTTGCTTAAATTGTAAAGCCAAATGCAACTACTAATCCCGCGAAAAAAGCCTGCAACGGATTAAGGTTTCATAAATATACCTTGCCGCCAAGGGGGTGCCAGCATCAATGGGCATCTTTTTTGTATCCTCAAGGCACGTTGAGAGTATAATTCTGATGACGTATTGTGGTTCAAAGAAGAAATAATAGGATTTGAACACAACATATAGTGGTTTGAGGACTAAAATTGGGTCAAAAAACAGTGAAAAAACACCGTTTTTTGACCTCTAAAAATAGGGTGTTTTATAGATGACATATGGTAATTTGAGAATATACGAGTCAATATAAAGAATTATTAATATATATTTTGCCATGTCAACAATTAGGAGGGATTTATTTGATTGATAATATATTAAAAATAGGTGGAGCAATAATTGGGGCTGTAGGTTCTGCAAGTATTGTTATTATTGGATTATCAAGTTGGTTAGGTAAGGTTTGGGCATCTAGGATTTATGAAAATGAGAGGAAAAAACATGAAGTTGAATTGAAAGAGTTTCAAAATAAACTTGATATTAAGTTAGCCGAGTTTAATAGTGAATTAGATCGAATAAGTCATCAAAACAAACTACGTTTTACCATATTACATGAAGAAAGAATGGCAATAATTAAAGAATTATATATAAAACTTGTAGATATGCAAGACTATTTAAATATATTTGTTAAAGATATGATGAATGGAAATATGGAGTCAAAAAAGAAAGAAACCTTAATCAATTATGATTTTCTTTGTAAATCAATATCTGATTTTATGAATTATACAAACTCAAATAGAATTTTTTTTAGTGAGGAGGTTATTTTTAATATTAGAGAAATTGAGGCTATAATTATGATTATTATGAATATGAATAGAACAATTATTGAGGAAGAAGATTGGGATGGTCAGGATATGGATAAATGGTATAAGCTAATGGACATCATGACCAAAAAAGAAATTCCAGAGTTTAGAGAAAGGCTTGAGAAAGAATTTAGAGATTTGTTAGGAATAACTATTTAAGATAATTTTTGATTATCATTAAACTTGCGAATGAAGAAAGCTTAGTTGGAATTAACTTAACTAGAATTAATAAATAGAGGAATTTTCTGGAAAAGAGTTAATTAGAGTTGTTTAAAGAGTTGAAAGGATGCAAATCTATTAATAAGCAAACTAATGAATAGATTATGTTTTAAAGTTTAATAAGATATGGGAATCATAATAATATTATGATATAATAAAATTGTAAAATTAAATATACACCAAAGTATCAAGAGTTAGGGTAGAGATTTAGCTCTATGACCCTATACCAACCTGCAATATGCAAGGTGGTCCAGCTAAAGATTCGATAAGGGGGTGAAAACATAATGATTTCAGATCTTCTTATCTTTTGATGAGAAGTTTTTTATTTATTCAAATATTTTATAGGAGATGATTATGTGAATACAACGGGTTTTATAAGAGGTTATATGTCAAAAAATATGAAAACAGAAGATTTTATTGGGGTAGTTGTTTCTGCTTTAAACAGAGAATTTGAAGAAATCAAGAATGGAGTAAAACTTGATAAAATTAATGATGACTTTATTGTAGCAATAGATGAATATAAGCTTACTCTAAGTAAAGCGCTAATTGATAGTCTTAAAAGTCCTTATGGGGTAGACAAATATATTTTAGAAGAATTTGAAAAGCAAGGTTTTAATTTTGATAAAAATAGAAGCCAATATATTCAATATTGTTTTGGAAATTATGTTGGAACTCAAGTTCTGTAAGCTTTTACAATACTCTATTATATAAAACTAAAACTAAAACTAAATAAAGAAATCTAGGAGGCGAAGTCGTCGGTCAACTTATGATCGATAGGCTTCGCCTTTTTTTATTTTAAAACAGAAAGAAAGGATTGAGAACAATGTCAAAATTATTTATGTATGGCACCTCCTTAGAGGGGATAGAACAGCTGATGGTTATGGTGCCAAATTTTCAACCAAGAAGAAGTGGCGTAGTTATTAATAATTATTTTAATTGTGAGGGGGGTGTTAAGGGGTGTAATTCTGTGATTAATTTTAGTAATAGATGCAATGACTGTGAATACATTCATTCTAGTTTCTTATCTAATATGGATAAGGTCAGGTACAAAGGTTTAATAAATGAATGCTTTAGAAAAATAAGAAATTATTCATTTAAAGATAGGTTGAAACATCTTTCTGATAGCTTTAAAGGGGAAGTATTCTTAAATTCTAATCATAAGGAAAGATTCTATTGTGTGATTTACGAACAAGATCTTCATATCTATGATATATCTTCAAGATATATTGCTGTCATATTTCTCCTTACTTCTGATGAGACTCTATGGAATCTACTAGAGCATACAGTAAAACCAAATGGATTTGATTTTAATAAGTGTAGCCTTAAACAAATAAGTACAGAAGGTTATGCCATATATCAAATGGCTAAAACCATATGGACAGGAAAAGAAAGTATTGAAATCAGTGAAATAGCAGATGTAGATTTAATTGATGATAAGACCTTTAAGACTATTATTAATGCTTCACTGATTACAAGGTATGGCACAGATATATTTTTAATTACAAAGTAGATGGAGGGATAAGACTTGAACATAACAATTAAAAAATTGAATAGAGAGAATGAAAAGACTAGAACCATATGGTTTCCCATTGAAGAAGAAAATCTAGATAGGATATGTAATGAGCTGGGAATAGAAATGACTACAGCATCAAATTGCTATATTGAAAATAGCATGGATAGAAATTTTCTAAACATACTGCATAATAAAAACTGTAATATAGATGAGCTGAACTATTTAATGAAAAGGCTGGATGGCTTTAGTCAAAAGGAGATAGAAAGATTTTACGCTGCATCCTTTGCAGAAAACCCTAAGACAATGGGAGAGCTAATAAATCTAAGTTTTAATATGCATTGCTATAGTCTTGTATCTGACTTTAATGATTTGGAAAAGGTGGGAAAAGACCTATATCTAACAGAGAGGCAAGCAGTATCGACAAAAGAAATAGATGAACTTGATGGTGAATCATATGCAATGGATGTAATAAAAAATAACCCTAATCCTATAATCACACCATATGGAGTCCTATATAAAAATAGTAATGTACCTGAACAAGTATATAACGGAAAGCAGTTCCCTCCATATATATGGAGGGAAACAATAGCAGCAGCACAGCTGACTGCAAAGGGAGAGAATGAATATATCTATCTTCCTTGTTCAGATGTTGAAGTTGAAAAAGCATTGATGAGATTAGAAACACCTTATCTCCATGATTGTGAGGTGGCAGTTGATAGCCATAGTTTTCCCGACAGTATACTAAATATTGTTTCTGAAAGTACAACACCAGTAATTAAGGTAGATGCCTTAAATAATTTAGCAAAGCATTATAGTGAGATGGGAAGTCAAGATACAAGATATTTTGAAAAACTTATGGATCATATTAAGCCTCGAACTATTGATGAAGTATTTGCACTTGCAGAATCCATGTATGAATTTGAACTATTTGATGGCATTAAAGATATGGAAAGCTACGGAAGATATATGATATGCGAATCAGGACGTTTTGAATACGATCCAAATCTTGAAGAATACATTGATTTTAAAAGATATGGCGGAGAAAAAATAGCACAGGAAGATGGAGCATTTTCAGATAAGGGATATATTATTTATCATGGATACAATCAAAAGCTTGCCAATTTATTATTCGAAAATCTAGGAATAATGATTCCTGAAGATAAAGAATTAAAGACATTAAAACTATATATGCCTTTAACTGTTACAACCTATGATATTGAAAATGATTATGGCGATAGAGAAACCTTAAATGAACCAATGGAATTAGGAAACTATGAAATAGTTGATTATATTGATGAGATCCTTGAAGCCATAGGAAGAGATATTCTTCCAGAAGAAAAAGAAAGAGGCCTTATGCGTTACTATGATGAACATGACAGTGTAAATGGGAAGGTAGCTAAATATGAATTTTCTGTTGAAATGGTAGATGATGAACTAATGGGTGTAGCAATACTAACATTAAATGATGATTTAACGTATAAAGAGCTTGGGAAAATAAAAGAAAATGTGATTGGACAGGCTGCAGACGGATGGGGAGAAGGTTTTGAACAGAGAGAAATAAGCACAGATATGGGAGACGTATATATTAGTTTCTGGAATAGCAGTAAGAGCTGGTTTATTAAAACAGCGGAAGAAATGGGAATAAATCAAAATCAGATAATGGGAGGGATGAAATTTGAATAATAGAAATCAAGTAGAAAGAATTAAAAAGATGTACCCTGCAGGAACAAGAATAGAATTACTTTCAACCATGGATGATCAGCAAGGAGTTGAGAAAGGGACTAAAGGTACAGTTATTCTCGTAGATGATATAGGAACTATACACATGAAGTGGGATAATGGCAGAGGCCTTGGACTTATTCCCGAAGAAGATAATTTCAAAGTCTTATCCAGACCACAAGAGGAAATCAAAGAATCAGAGGAACACTCCAAAGAACAGTCCCAAGGCATGGGAGGTATGAGTCTATGAGAGATTTAAATTATATGTGGAAAAGGCTTGAAGGAACAGAAGAAGAAAAAGCCTACCTAGATAAGCGATTTAATGAAATGTCAGTTAAAGAGCAATATGTTTTAGAGGGTGCTATTCAAATTATTGGAATATATACTGCAGCAGATATGATTAATCTTACTGAACAGTTAAGCGGTTTTGATTTCTATTATAAAGCCACAGATGAAAAACCTCTTGGAGAATATGTGGCTAAACATAAAGAAGGTGCATCTGATGAGATACTTCCATTTATAAATACAGAAAAACTTGGCACTGAATACCATGACGACTTTGAAGGTGCATTTACAAACGAAGGCTATACAATTGAAAGGAAAACTGTAAAACAAATTTATGATGGCTCAAACCTAGATAAGCTGACAGGGGATAATTGGACTATAAAAATTAAAGTTGGAAGTAAAAAGTATCCAGAGGGCTTATGGATAAACCTTCCTGATTACGGATCTTTTACTTTAGAACCTGATGAGCTAGATATTGCATTAGACGTACTTGGGTTAGAGAAGTGGGATGAAGGCAATTTATTAGATGCAAAATGTATATTCCCAAATATTACAGAATTAAAAAACCAGTATGATTCCATAGAAGAATTAATTGAGAGTGGTAATAATCTAGGTTATGCTTGTGATGAGCAAGATCAAGGGAAAGACTTTTATATGGAACATTTAGAATCAGCTATGGAGATTGAAGGATGTAGCAGACTTGATTTTGCCCTTGATATCTCTCAAAATCTAGACAGCTATGACTTCGTACCAAAAGGTGCAAATTTTGAAAAGTACGGAAGAATTATGGCAGAGAAACATGACATCGTAAAACCAGACTCAATATTAGGAGAAAACTTTGACTATGTAAAATATGCCATGGCAGTTATAGAAAAGGAAGAATTAGAGTCTTGCAAGCATGGTTTTATTAAAAGAAATGAAGAGAAGTTCTACTATGAATTCAGTAAAGAGCCAGGTAGCATGGAAATATCCATGGAATAGAAAAACTTCTGATAGCTATATTAAGTAACTTGTGATATATTGTGGTGCTTGAAGGAGGTGCACCATGGAAGATATTATTGAAATACTGGAAGAAGCGGTAACTGAGAGACTGGAAATAGCATATTTTAAATTGATTAAGGTGTTTATGTTAATCTAAAAGTAGACCACCATAATAATTGAAAACTGGTCCACCTTAAAATATAATACCCCTTGAAGATATCTTTTGAGGGGGGACAAGAGGTGATAAAGCTGGATCAGAAAGCAGAAATACTAATGAAATATTTTAGAGAAAATATGTCTCAAAGAGCAATAGCTAGAGAGATGAAGGTTTCTAGAACTACAGTAAGAAAATATATTAATAATTATGAATCTAAGTGTGAAGAAATAGAAGAACTAGCTAAGGATAATAATATTACTAATAGTGATACTTTAAATCTTGTTTCAGAAATGGTATCAGCACCTAAATATGATACTAGTAAAAGGACTAGAATTAAATTAACAGATGAAATAATAGAAAAGATAAATGAATTAATAAAAGAAAATGAGAGAAACCGGTTACTCGGTAGACATAAGCAATTAATGAAGAAAATTGACATACATGAAAAATTGATTGAACTAGGATTTGATATTAGCTATCCTACAGTTTGTAATTACATAAGGGATAATCATGAGAAAAAGGAAGCTTTTATCAGACAGGAATATGATTTAGGGGAAACACTAGAATTTGATTGGGGTGAAGTTAAAATTACAATAGGTGGTAAGCCTACAACTTTTCAAATGGGTCTTTTAACTACAGCCTGTGGTTCACATCACTATGCAAGGCTTTACCAAAATCAGAAGATGGAAAACTTTTTAGATATTCATGTTAGGGCCTTTAATCGTATGGGTGGGGTCCATAGAGAATTAGTTTATGATAATCTAAAGCAGGCCGTAAGAAGGTTTGTTGGAAGAAATGAGAAAGAAGCTACAGAGGATTTAATTAAAATATCAATTTACTATGGGTTTAAATACAGGTTCTGCAATGTGGCTAAAGGAAATGAAAAAGGTCATGTAGAAAAAGGGATTGAATATGTTAGAAGAAAAGCATTTTCAAGTCAAACTGACTTTGAGTCTATAGAAGAAGCAAATACTTACCTTGGTGAGAAACTATTAGAACTTAATTCTAAAAAAAGAAACTGGTTACAAAATCAAAGTCCCTTAGATATATTAAATCAAGAAATGGCTTATCTAATACCGTTAAAGCCACCCTATGATGCCTCTAGAAGAGTTGAAGCAAGGGTTAATAAGTATAGTGTAATAACCATAGATCAAAATAAATACTCAGTACCAGATTATCTAGTAGGTAAATTTGTAAATGTAAAAATATATCCAGAGATAATAGAAATATATTACAAAGATAATAAGATAGCTGAACATAAGAGGTCATATCAAGCCCATTATTGGAGTATAGATATAAATCATTTTATTCATACATTAAAAAAGAAGCCTGGAGCATTACACGCAAGTGTTGGTAGACACCAGCTTAGCCCAGAGCTTCAAGAAACATATCAAGAATATTATACCAGTAATCCAAGAGATTTCATAGAACTTTTGGAATTAATAAAGGAAAAAGATTTAGACAGCGTATTAAAAGCAGTAGAAGAATTAAGGAAAATAAAGAAAGAATTAGTAACAACAGATAATATTAAAAATATAATTTTCAAACTTCCAATGGATAAAGAATCCTTAGAAACTAAGGATATATCAATACAAAATGCATCATTAAAGCAAATCTCAATATTAAATGATTTGTTTAACTTAAAACCAATAGGGAGGTATGAAAATTGAATGAAATATTACAAGAAATTAAAAAATATGTATCAGAACTGAAGATTCCAGGTGTGAATCAAGGGTTAAAGATGAGCATTGAAGAAGCATACAAATTTGATAAACCCTATGAAGAATTCTTAAGAGATATCTTAATAGAAGCCTATGATATGAGAAAGGAAAATGGCAAGAAAAACAGAATTAAGAATGCTAGATTTCCCTACAAAAAGTATCTAGATGAACTAAGGGTAGAATATTTACCAGAAGACTGTAGAAAGAGGCTTAAAGAGCTTAAAACACTTAATTTCATAGAGGAAGGTAGGAATATAATACTAGCAGGAAATCCAGGAACGGGTAAGACCCATCTTTCAATAGGACTGGGCATAGAGCCTGCAATACGGGCTATAAAGTGTACTTTACAACAGTAGCATCCCTAATAAATGAATTGAAAGAATCCAGAAGTGACAAGAAATTATATACTTTTGAAAAAAGATTTGAAAAGTATGATTTAATCGTGGCAGATGAATTAGGATATATTTCTTTTGACAAAGAAGGAAGTGAATTACTTTTTACATTTCTCTCCCTCCGGGCAGAGAGAAAGTCTACAATAATAACTACTAATTTATCATTTGATAGATGGAATGAGATATTCAATGACCCAGTTTTGACAGCTGCATTAATTGATAGATTAACCCATAAATCTTATGTAATAAATATGAATGGTGATTCTTATAGGATTAAAGAAACTAGGGAATGGTTAGAAGAAACCAATTAGTTTACATTACCAAGTGGTACAGTTTTCGATTATTATATGGTACACTTTTCAGTTGACAAATACATAAGGAAAATGAGGAAGTAAAGCAAGGAGTAGAAATGGTAAAGGAATTAAGTATAAAGTTATATGAAAATACTGATATTCCAAAAGAAGTAAGAAGGCAGATTGAAGATTATAAAGACATATCCGACTTTGTAGAAAGGGAGATGCAAAAACACATTTATTTAGAAGGAATAAAAGATAGTATTAAACTCTTAAGAGAACTTGGTGTACTAAGATAGCGCGGAAGATATCCGTGTTTTTTTATACCCCCAAATAAAAAGGCCGATTGTTAGCTGTAAATTACAGCAAAACAGTCGGCCTTTTTTTGTTGTCCAAAAACGTGGAAGGGAAAAGGAGGCAGGGAGGTGGAACATAAATTTTCAACCTATATAAAAGAGTATCATACGGGAAAAGAAAAGGCTGTGTCCAGTGCATATCTTCAAAATAGATTCTGTATCAGCTCCAGAACTGTCAGGAGACTAGTAAACCAATTAAGAAATGATGGCAATCCCATATGCAGCGGTGACAAGGGATACTATTATGCTGCCGACAGAGAGGAACTTATTGCAAGCATTAGGCAGATGACAAGCCGAATAAAGGAGATATCCAAAGCAAGAAGAGGGCTGATCAAAGCATTGGAACATTTTCCAGATGATAGTGACCAGCTGAGATTGAACTTTGATGATGAAGCAGAAGAGGGGTGATGAAATATTAATAGTTTTATGAGTTGGATAGGCGGGAAGAAGGCTTTAAGGGAGTTAATAGTGTCAGTATTTCCTCTTTATTATGAACGATATATAGAAGTGTTTGGAGGCGGAGGTTGGGTTTTGTTTCATAAACCTCCTGGCAATGATTTTGAAGTATATAACGATTTTAATGGACTTTTGACTAATCTCTACCGATGTGTAAGGGAAAAGCCAGATGAGTTAATAGAGGCACTGCATTTCGTGTTAAATTCTAGGGAGGATTTTGAAATAGTAAAGAATTCACTTGCAAGGGATAGCCCTGCAAGTGATGTAGAAAGAGCCTCATATTTTTATCAGCTGATTCGCTACAGCTATGCATCAGGACTTACAAGTTATGGCAGTCAGCCTCATGATATGTGGGTTAATTTCCCCTTAATTGAACAGGCACATAGAAGACTTAGCAAAGTAGTTATTGAAAATAAGGATTTTGAAAAGCTGATAAGGCAGTATGACCGCCCTGTCAGCTTTTTCTATGCAGATCCACCCTATTATGAGACAGAAAAATATTATAAAAACGTTGGTGAAGATGGATTCAAGAAAGAGGATCATATAAGGCTTCGGGACACCTTAATGGACATAGAGGGGAAGTTCTTGCTTTCGTACAATGACTGTGAGTTTATAAGGAATTTATATGATGCACCAAATATTCAGATTGAAAGCTTTACCCGCATCAATAATATTAAACAACGTTATGACAATGGTGCCCAGTTTCCAGAAATACTTATATCAAATTATGATATGCAGGAAAGGAAGGATAACAATCCTTCACAAATAAATATATTTGAAATGAACAATGAACTTTAAAATGAGGAGGAATTCCATATGAAAATTATAAAAGAAAATTCTAATAGCAATATCATTATACCAATTGAGGTACTAAAGGCTTCAAGTCTTTTAGATAGTGAAGATATTGAATTAAAATCATTGGAAAATGGATTTGTATTAATGAAAGGAACTATGAATGCAATGGAGCTTATTAAACTAGCTGAAGGGCTTAAGAGTTTATCAGAAGAGTTAATAGTACATCTTGCAGGAGTCTGTGGAAGATGTCTTGACTGTTCATACTGTGAAAAATTTGAAGAATATGATGAGATTATAGTACCTGATTATTTACTAGAAGAGGCAGGAATACCCATAGATGCAAAACTTTGTGCTTATACAGAAGAAGATAGTGGCGAGGTGGTAGTTATGCAGGCAGACTATGATTATGACATAGCTGATGTACCAAACTTTGTTATTGATATTTTTGAAATATCAGGAATCTGTATAAGAGAATTAGAAGAAAAATTAATGACAGATAATATTGTCTATGGAGATGAATAATCATCAGAAAGAGAAATTATATGGGCTCTGTAAACTAAATATGAAAAAATAGTACAATATCTTCATAGAATTGCTCTAAGTTTCTTTGGATTGCTCTAAATTTCGCTTTGCATATGATAAAGCTTCGTCTATGAAATCATCA
>NZ_JAHLOH010000017.1:0-65900 GCF_018917285.1 Tissierella carlieri
TTGTAACCACCAGTTTCTCCCTCCATGTATTCTTTAACTAATTTTAACTTAAACTCAAATGAATATTTAGACATGATAATACCCCCTGAATCCGTGTCCGGATTTAGGGGGTAACATCAGAGAAAATTGCAATTTAAATTCTCCTTTGCATAATGAATTTAAGAGCTACCTAAATTATTGAAATCTGTCTTACCTTCTATATCTGAAACAATAGGTGCTAACATATTGACTAAAATGTCCAGATATTTTTATATGAATGCTATAATTTTCTGTTAATTCTATTGAGATATTCTGCAATAATTTAATTTCTTCATCTTCAACTCATTTCCTATTTTTTAAAACATTAAAGATACTAGATATATTTAACCCTTCCATAGAAGCTTTTTTGTAACGAATAGGAAAGTTCTAGTTTTCTGTTTTCATTTAAAGAACTTGACCTATTTGGGTTTTAAGCAGATTGCCGAAAACTTTGATTTCATGCAAGTTGCTTATGAAGTGGACAAGAAAAGCTACCTCATTATGCGTCGATAGACGCTTTTCTTACTTTAATAGTATAGGGAGAAATCAAAAATATTTTATATTGGATATATTATTTTGTATAAATTATATAATAAAGATACTATCAATTTATATATGATTATATCAATATAGTAAGAATATCCATATGTATAAATTTTATCAATTCGACATTGATATATTATTATCGCGGTTCCATATCATTGAAAATTTGTAAAATTTATATAATTTAAAATGGAGTGTTATAATATAAACTATCTTCAAACTTATCAGATAAGTTGATAAGATAATATGTTCATAAGGGTATCATAAAAAATATTTATGGGAATGGAGATGGGTTTGTGATGAAAGAGAATTCAGTAAAAGTATCAGGTACAATTTTTGAAATAGAAGGGATTCCAAAGATTAAGGAGGTAATACCTCTGGGATTTCAGCACGTTGTAGCTGCAATTGTTGGCGTAGTTACTCCAGCATTATTGGTAGCCAATGTTACTGGTTTAGATTCAGCTGATAGAACGATATTAGTTCAAATTTCACTTATTATAACGGCTCTTGCAACCTTATTACAGTTATTTCCAATAAAGGGTATAGGCTCCGGGCTGCCTATAATCATTGGTACCAGCTTCGCTTATGTACCTACTATACTTGCAATTGGAGGGCAGTTTGGTATAGCTGCAATTTTTGGTGCACAGATAGCAGGAGGAATAGCTGCATTTATAGTAGGCATGTATGTAAAGGAGCTTAGAAGATTTTTTCCGCCTATAGTGACTGGAACCGTAATATTTACAATAGGACTATCACTTTATCCTGTTGCTATTAGATATATGGCTGGCGGTGCGGGAAACCCTAATTTTGGTTCACCTCAGAACTGGATGATTGCCATGATTACATTTGGAGTAGTTGTTTTTCTTACATATTTTACAAAAGGTTCAATAAAGTTGGCGGCCATACTAATAGGGATGATAGTAGGATATGTTATATCCTTAATGCTTGGCATTATATCTTTTGATACGGTCTCAGAATCAGGATGGTTTAAAATAGTTGCTCCGATGCACTTTGGAATTAAATTTGAAATTAGCTCCATCATTTCTATGGTTATAATATATATAGTAAATGCAGTCCAGGCTATAGGAGATTTATCATCAACAACTATTGGGGGACTAGATAGAGAGCCTATGGATAAGGAGTTATCAGGAGGAATAAAAGCAAATGGTGTAACCAGCGTTATCAGTGCATTCTTTGGTGGACTGCCTACAGCAACTTATAGTCAAAATGTTGGAATCATAACTGTTAATCGTGTTGTAAATAAGATGGTATTTGTTTTTGCCGCAATTATTTTTCTAGTAGCAGGATTAATACCTAAATTTGCATCATTACTTACGACTATACCTCAAGCAGTTATAGGGGGAGCTACGATTTCGGTGTTTTCAATGATAACAATGACTGGAATAAAAATGATATCCTCTTCTAAGTTAACTCCAAGAAATACAGCCATAGTCGGATTAGCAGTGGCTTTAGGGGTAGGGATTACATCAGTTCCTGGTTCATTAGCTGGATTTCCTGCATGGGTAGATACTGTATTTGGAAGTTCTTCAGTTGTGATTTCCACACTAACGGCTATAATATTAAACTTAATACTACCTAAAGATGAATCGAATGATAAGGATGGGCAAGAAAATTAGATTATATTAATGTAATTTATAATATTATCGATTTCAGAAAAAGTATTTATGAAAGGAAGAATAAATATGAATATTGGAGATATGCATAAAATCAATAAGCAGACCATGGTTCAGCAGACAATAGAATATCTTAGAGAATATATTTTGAATATGGAGAATGGAGATAGTTCAAAACTGCCTTCAGAAGGTACGATAGCAAAGAATATGGGGATTTCCAGACTGACTATCAGAGAGGCATTGAAGGTATTGGAAAATGAAGGACTGATATCTAAAAGTCAAGGAAGCAATACTATGATTACTACATTCGCAAGAAAACTCTCTGAAAATATTGATTATACTGGAGAACTAGGGAGTTTTTTAAAAGATTGCGGATATGATTTGGAGGTAGATGTACTTTCTCATAAGTGGGATAAGGCTGATGAGAAGACAGCACAAATTTTAAATATAAAAAGAGGAGAAGAAATACTTATTGTAGAAAAAATATTTTTCGCAGATGGAAAGCAAGCCGTATATTGCATAAATAGATTACCCAAGAAAATATTAAAAGACTTAGATTTTTCTGAAGAACTTTTTGGGCAGTCTATGTTTGATTTCATTGAAGAAAATACTAATTTTGAATTCAGTCATGACTATATGGAATTAATCCCTGAATTGGTTACTAAGGAGTTATCTGAGATATTAAATTTAGATATAAATTCTCCATTGCTTAGAGCTGATGTAATCAAATACGCTACTGATGGAAAAGTAGTAATGTATAATTCGGAGTATTATGTAGATGAACTCATTAGATTTAATGCATTGAGAAGCAATTATGGTGCAAAGCTTAGCAAGCTTGGTTCTAGCATTAATAAGAGGACTGGTGATTAAGATGATAACATTTGGGGATTATTTGTTACCTAAAAGTTTAGACGAAGCATATTCTGCATTTATTTCCAAGAGATCAGCTAGATTGATTGGAGGAGGATGCTTTTTGAGAATGGGAAATAGGAAAATCGGTTTGGCTATAGATTTATCACAGACGGGGATTGAATATATAAATGAGCTAGAGGAAGAAGTTGAAATCGGGGGAATGACTAGCCTAAGAGATTTTGAGACTTCACAGATTTTAAAGAATAATTTTGGAAATATAATTGAGGATTCTGTTAAGCATATAATTGGAGTTCAGCTTAGAAATATAGCTACAATAGGTGCAACAGTCTACTCAAGATATGGATTTTCAGATCCAATTACAGCTTTATTGGCATTAGATGCAGATATTTATTTATATAAGGGAGGTAGGATATCCTTAGAAGAGTATCTTAAGGAGAAAGACTACAGAAAGGATATCTTAGAAAAGGTAATTATCAAAAAGAATATACAAAGAGCAGATTTTCAGACCATAAGAAATTCTGCAGTGGATTATGCCATATTAAGTGTAGGGGTTAGTAGAGTAAATGGAAAGTATAGAATATCAATTGGAGCAAGACCTAGAGCTGCAATATTAGCATATGAAGCAATGGAATACATAAGTAATGTTGAAGTCAATGAAGATACTGCAACTAAAGCCGGAGAACTAGTATCGGAGGAAATTCATTTCGGAACCAATAATAGAGGAACTTGTGAATATAGGAAAGAAATTTCTAAGATACTTGTTAAAAGGGCATTATTGGAGGTGCAGAGATGATTATAAACTTATATATAAATGGATGCAAGAAATCTTTAGATGTCAGACCAGATGAGTATCTTTCTGAAGTTCTAAGACGTTATGGATATCTTAGTGTAAAAAGAGCATGTGATACAGGTTGCTGCGGTGTATGTACTATACTGATAGATGGAAAACCGATTTTATCTTGTTCATATTTTGCAGTTAGAGCAGAGAATAAACATATAACCACAATTGAAGGAATTTCTGATGAGGAGAAAAAGCTTGGGGAACTTTTAGTCTCCGAAGGAGCAGAACAATGTGGATATTGTAGTCCGGGACTTATTTTGACTGTTATTGCAATGAAAAATGAGCTTAAAAATCCTACTAAAAGAGATATATCTCAATATTTAACTGGAAATCTATGCAGATGTACAGGATATGTAGGACAGCTTAGAGGAATAATGAAATATATGGAGGTGAAGGAATGAGTGGATATGCTATAGGGAAAGGAATACCAAAAGTAGATGGAATGGGGTTGGTTACGGGGAAGCCTGTATATACAGATGATCTTGCATCTAAGAATTGTCTTATAATTAAAATACTAAGAAGCCCTTATGCATTTGCCAGAATAAAAAGTATAAATATCGAAAATGCAAAAAAAGTTCCGGGAGTTGAATGTATTTTTACTCATGAGAATGTACCGAAATATCTATATACAAGAGCAGGTCAATCATATCCTGAGCCATCAACTTATGATAAATATATTTTAGATGAATATGTAAGATATATTGGAGATGAGGTAGCAATAGTTGCTGCAGATACAGAGGAAACGGCGCTTAAGGCAATAAAACTTATAAAAGTGGATTATGAGGTATATGACCCAGTTTTGGATATGATGAAAGCAGAAGAAAGTAAAAGTAAAATACATTTTAGAGATAGATGTTTTATGAATATGGATAAAGGATTTAATCCAGAAAAAAATATTGCTTCAGAATATAGCTTTGAAATTGGTGGCGTTGAAGAAATATTGAAAAGCTGTGACGTGATTGTAAATGAGGAATATTCTACACAGGCCACAGCACATACTATGATGGAAACATACAGGGCATATTCATATATAGATCAATATGGAACGCTTGTTGTAGTATCATCAACTCAAGTTCCTTTCCATGTTAGAAGACATGTTGCTAAGTCTTTAGGAATTCCAGTAAATAAGGTAAGAGTTATTAAACCTAGAATCGGAGGAGGATTTGGGGGAAAACAAAATGCTCAGGCAGAATTTTACCCTGCACTGGTAACATATAAAACAGGTAAGCCATCAAAAATAATTTATAACAGAAGAGAAACTTTTGAATCTACATCTTCAAGGCATGCAATGAAAATAGGAGTTACTATTGGTTCTGATAAAAATGGAAATATTAAAGCTATAGATATGAAAGTTCTGTCAGATACTGGAGCATATGGAGAACATGCCAGCACTGTACTAGGCTCAGCAGGATATAAAACTTTACCTTTATATAATAAAACAAAGGCATCAAGATTTACTGGTAAAGCAGTATATACCAATCGTACCCCGGGAGGAGCTTTTAGGGGTTATGGTGTAACCCAAGGTACCTTTGCATTAGAATCAGCGGTGAATGAATTAGCTTATAAATTGAATATGGACCCTTTAGAACTTAGAGAAAAGAACATGATAAAAAAAGGAGAAACTTCAGAGATATTTAATATAACTACTGTTGGAGCAGGTAAAAATCCCATTATTATGAATAGCTGCGAACTTGAATATTGTGTTAAAAGAGGAAAAGAACTTATAGATTGGGATAATAAGTTTCCAAGGATAGAAATTTCTTCTACAGTAATAAGAGGAGTGGGAATGGCTATTGCCATGCAGGGTTCTGGAATACCGGGAATAGATACTGCTTCTGCTACCATAAAGCTTGACGATGGAGGGAAATTTACTTTGCTGACAGGTGCAGCAGATATAGGCACTGGAAGTGATACTATTTTGAAGCAAATAGCTGCAGAAGCATTAGGAATATCAGTTAATAGTATAACTGTATTTTCTGCAGATACTGAACTCACTCCATTTGATGTTGGAGCGTACGCTTCTGGAACTACATATTTCTCTGGCAATGCAGTAAAAAATGCAGCCTTTAAGATGAGAACTATGATGGAAGAAGAAGCTGCTAGAATTTTGAGAATAGAGCTGTCAGAGATTAAATTTGATGGAGTTAATTTTAAGAGCAAAGATGGGAGCAAGTCAATATCATTATCAGATTTAAGCAATAAACTTATATATAAAATGCCTCATGCTCAATTGACTGCTACAGGGTCCTTCGGCACTGTAGATATAGCACCTCCTTTTATATCAGGTTTTGCTGAAGTAGAGGTTGATATTGAAACAGGAAAAGTAGATTTGATAAATTTTGTATCTATTATAGACTGTGGGACTGTGATTAATCCTAAGTTAGCTAGAATACAGGCAGAAGGAGGAATAGTACAAGGAATAGGAATGGCATTATTTGAAGAAGTAAAGGAAACAAAATTAGGTAAGCTTATAACTAATAGTATGATGCAGTATAAGATTCCATGCAGAATGGACATTAATAATATAATTGTGGATTTTGCAGATGGATATGATGCTACGGGTCCATTTGGTGCAAAATCCATTGGAGAAGTTGTCACAAATTCAGTTTCTCCTGCAATTGCTGATGCTGTATTTAATGCAGTAGGAATTAGAATAAGGGATCTGCCTATAACTCCTGAAAAAGTAAAAATGCTATTAATGAAAAGAAATAGAAGTATCCTTTAATTTCTATAAGTTATTTTTAATAAAATAGAATATATATGATATATATTTTTATAACGAATAGGAAAGCTATACTTTTTGTCTTTTTATTTTAAGAACTTGCTATGACCTAAATGAGTTTTAAGTAAATTGCTGAAATCTTTGATTTCGTGCAAGTTGAATGTGCAGTGGCCAAGAAAAGCTACCTTTAACACATCGATAGACGCTTTTCTTACATCTAATCAACTATTTATTAAGTATATTAATTTATGGGTTTAATTTGCTTTTTCTTGACAAATGCTTGTAAATAAAGTATATTATTATACAAGTGAAAATCTATGCATTGATAAGGACAGTAGCAGAGATAATTTATTAAAGAGAGATAATCATTTGGTGTGAGATTATTATAAATAGCTTTGTGAAGATCACCTTTGAGCATAATACCTGAAGAGAGTAAGGTATTACGTGAAGACGTTATACTTATTAAGTGACAAGAAGTATTTATTTTAATTCTTGTAATTTGGGTGGTACCGCGGAAATTTCGTCCCTAAGTCTTTGACTTAGGGGTTTTTTTATGACCTAACTTAGCGAACGATAGTGAGGTTTAGTAGGTCAAACGCAATGAGCACCAAATCTATGCGAGCGTAGCGAGCAAATAGATTTGAGTTGCGAAACTGCGTAAAGTGACCTAACACAACGAACGATAGGTCCTAGCGGACACCACTGAACTATACTCTATGGAGCAAATTAAGGTAGCAAATGAATTTGTACAGCGAAACTGCGATGATTCTATAATGAAAGGATGAAAAAAGTGAAAAGGTTTAATGAATTATCAAATGAACCTGTAAAGGTCAGAGAGCATAATATTAGCAAATACTGGCAAGAAATAGATTTACTTCATAAATCAGTTACTTCAAGAGATGAAAAGAAGCCATATGTGTTTTTTGAAGGACCTCCTACGGCAAATGGGAAACCAGGTATACATCATGTAATGTCTAGGACATTAAAGGATTTAACATGTAGATATAAGACTATGCAAGGCTATCAAGTAAAGAGGAAAGCAGGCTGGGATACTCACGGACTTCCGGTAGAGATCGAAGTAGAAAAAAAATTAAATTTGAAAAATAAACATGATATCGAATCTTATGGATTAGAAGCATTTAATAAGCAATGTAAAGAATCTGTTTTTCAATATGAAAAACTTTGGAGAGACATGACAGAAAGGATGGCATATCTAATAGATTTAGATAACCCATATATAACATTAGAAAACGATTATATTGAATCAGTATGGTGGATATTAGATAAATTTAATAAAGAAGGCTTAATATATGAAGGACATAAAATACTGCCATATTGCTCTAGATGTGGTACAGGTCTTGCTTCTCATGAGGTTGCACAAGGATATGAAGAAATAAAGACAGATACAGTGATAGCAAAGTTTAAGCTAAAAGATAGAAATGAATATTTCTTGGCTTGGACTACAACTCCTTGGACTCTTCCATCTAATGTTTCCTTAACAGTAAATGCTGTAGAAACTTATTTGAAAGTTAGACAAAATGATGAAATATACTATGTAGGAAAGGTCTTAGCTAATAAGGTATTAGGTGAAGACTATGAAGTATTAGGGGAGCTAAAGGGCAAGGAGTTAGAATTTGTTGAATATGAACAACTAATTCCATTTATAAATGTAGAAGGAAAAGCATTCTTTGTGACAGTAGCAGATTATGTAACTACAGAGGATGGAACAGGAATAGTTCATACTGCACCTGCATTTGGTGAAGATGACTATAATACTGGAATGAGATACGGTTTACCAGTTATTCAGCCGGTATCAGAGGACGGCAAATTTACTCAAACTCCTTGGGAAGGTAAATTCGTAATGGATGCAGACCTTGATATAATAAAATGGCTTAAAGAAGAAGGAAAGATGTATAAGAAAGAAAAGGTAGCTCATAACTATCCACATTGTTGGAGATGTAAAACACCATTATTATATTATGCAAAACCTTCTTGGTATATAGAAATAACTAAGCTGAAAGATAAGTTAATAGAGAACAACAATGGTGTAAATTGGTATCCAGAATTTGTAGGAGAAAAGAGATTTGGAAACTGGCTTGAAAACTTAAATGATTGGGCAATTTCAAGATCCAGATATTGGGGTACGCCATTACCTATATGGAGATGTAATGACTGCGGTCATATAACTTCAGTAGGTTCAAGAGCAGAATTAGTAGAAAAAGCTATAGAAGATATAGATATGAGCGTAGAACTTCATAGACCATATGTAGATAATATTCATTTAAAATGTGAAAAATGTAATGGCACAATGACGAGAGAAAAAGATGTAGTAGATGTTTGGTTTGATAGTGGTGCTATGCCATTTGCACAACATCATTATCCATTTGAACATAAAGATGACTTTGATTTATTATTCCCAGCAGATTTTATCTGTGAAGGTATAGATCAAACGAGAGGATGGTTCTATTCACTATTGGCTATTTCAACCTTTGTAACAGGTAAATCACCATATAAAAATGTACTTGTAAATGACTTAGTATTAGATAAAGAAGGAAAGAAAATGTCTAAGTCAAGAGGGAATACAGTAGATCCATTTGATTTATTTGATAGATACGGTGCAGATGTTCTAAGATGGTATATAATCTACGTATCTCCACCATGGACACCAACAAAATTCGACGAAGATGGTCTTAGAGAAGTAGAGAGTAAATTCTTTAGATCCATAAGAAATGTATACAATTTCTTCTCATTATATGCGAATACTGATGGTATAAATCCAAGAGAATTTTTCATCGAATATAAAGATAGACCTGAAATAGATAGATGGATACTTTCAAAATATAATAGTCTTTTAAAGGAAGTAAAAGCAAATATGGATATTTTTGAACTAACAAAGGTTGTAAGAGATATTCAAGAATTTGTAATAGAGGATCTATCTAACTGGTATATCAGAAGAAATAGAAGAAGATTCTGGTCAACAGAGTTAGATGATGATAAAAAAGCAGTATATAATACAACCTATGAAATACTTGTAGGATTATGTAAAATGGTAGCTCCATTTGTACCATTTATTTCCGAGGAAATATATCAAAATCTGACAGAAGATGAATCAGTACATTTATCATATTATCCAGACATAAATGAGGAGTTAATAAATAAAGCAATAGAAGAAAAAATGGATTTAGTAAGAGATTTAGTAGGACTTGGTCGTGCATCTCGTGAATCAGTAAAGATAAAAGTACGTCAGCCTCTTAAAGAAGTAGTGATAGACGGAAAATATGAGGAACAAATAAAAGATTTAGCTCCTCTAATAATGGAAGAATTGAATGTTAAAGAAGTAGTGTTTGAAAGAGATTTATCTCAATTCATGAATTATTCTTTAAAACCAAATTTCAAGGTTGCAGGTTCAATACTTGGTGGGAAGATAAAATCCTTTGGAAAAGCTTTAAATGAACTTAATGCACATACTACAGTAGAAAAGCTAGAATCAGGTGAGAAACTAGTATTAAACCTAGATGGTGAAGATATGGAAATAGAAAAGGATTATGTATTAGTTACTATATCATCTAAAGAAGGCTTTGATGTGGCAATGGAAAACAATCTATTTGTAATATTGGATACAACTTTAACTCCTGATTTAATCAATGAAGGATATGCAAGAGAATTCGTATCCAAGGTTCAGCAAATGAGAAAGAATAATGGATATGAGGTTCTAGATAATATAAATATATTCTATGATGGATCTGATGACATTAAGGCAGCTTTAGATGAGTATGATGCATTTATTAAATCTGAGACTCTAGCTAAATCCATAGAAAGAGTAACAGAAGAAAGTTTAGAAAAGCAAGACTTAAATGGACAAATGACAGGAATAAGATTAGAAAAAATAGAATAGAAATTAGAACAAGGTAGATAGCAAGAGTTATCTACCTTGCTTATAACCCATAGGAAAGTACTTACTTATTTTTGGTTTTTCAAAAAAATCGATCTAAATGTATTTAATAAAAATCTCTAATTGCTTCGATAGAATCTTTTTTTATAAAGGGGGAATTTCCATGTTTATACCATTTGATAAATCCTCAAATGTTTTTGATACTAAACCATTTATAACAGAAGAAGTTAGGTTTAATTTGATGCACCGTATTAGGGAGTCAGATGATCCTATTTTGATAAAAAGTGAAAATGGCAAAGTTATTATTGCACAATCTTCACCACAGCATCCTGCATGGATATGGACTGATAAAGATGTAGAAGAACAAGAATATAAAGAGTTAGCGGATGGTTTTTATAATTTGTTTAAAGAACAGGATAGTTTAGAGTTTGTTGCGAAACCAGAAATAGCTGAGTTTTTGGCAAATAATTATGCAAAGCGGAAGAATATAACTTGGAAAATATCCATGTGTATGGAATCATATTATTGTCCCAATATAAATTTTCCAATGCATGTTAGTGGCTCAATTAGTAAACCATCTTTGGAAGATGTAGAAATTATATCTGAATTTTTTGGAGGATTTATACAAGATTGCTTTGGTATAAGCACGACAATGGATAAACAATTTAAAGCCGCAAGGTCTTATATACTCAGTGATAATTTCTATGTCTGGAAAAATAGTAATGAAATTGTGTCAATGGCTAATATTGCCCATCGTTCTCCTAGACATGGGAGAATAAATGAAGTATATACTCCGCCATCACATCGTAAAAAAGGATATGCAGGGGCATTGGTTAGTGAACTAAGTAAAATTATATATAATGAGAATAAGATACCAATGCTTTATACAGATTTGTCAAATCTGGCTTCAAATAAGGCTTATAAGAATGTGGGATTTGTAGAATGTGGGATAGTAAATCAAATTAGATTTGAAGTTTAGGCAATTAAATAATGAATAAAAATTTATCACTTTTGTTGAAACAAGGTAAATGGTAAAAATCATTTACCTTGTTTTTTTATTCAAAAAGTATTTAGTGATAGAAGAAGGAGTTTAGCAAAATTTGTAGAATAGTATATTGTAAGAATTTTTATGAATAATGAAGGGCAGAAGTAGTATATGTTTATAAAAGTGTAAAGGTCAGTGGCATTAAGGTAATATAGCAATATCGAAGCAGAGCTTCGAAGTCTTTTTATAAGGACTTAAGTGTACTGCTTTGGTTATGAGTTGGTTGGGTAAGGTTTTATATTGATAGAAAACTATTGATATAATCTGGGGGGAGAAATGGATGGATAGAAGTAGTAACGAAATATGGATTAACGCAGATAACTATGATGATTGGGAAACGTCAAGACCTTTGTTGTTCAGAGATGATATGAGAGATGCTTTTTTCAAATGGTTCAGAATCAAGTCGTCTGATAATGTTCTTGATGGTGGTTGTGCAACAGGAGTATTAACTCGCTTTATCGCAAGAGGACTTGATATAGGAACTGTTACTGGTTTTGATATAAGCCGGCACTTCGTTGAATATGGAAATAATAAAATTAAAGAAGAAGGATTATCTACCAAAGCAAAAATAGTACTTGAAGATGGGTTTAATCTATCCTTTGCTGATAACATATTTGATGTCGTTGTAAATCATGCCTATCTTGGGGTACTTTCTGATAATGTAGCAGGATTGAAAGAAATGATTCGAGTATGTAAGCAGGGAGGGAATGTGTCTGCTTCAGTGTCTGCAAGACATTTTCCAGAAATTAATTGGGAAGGAGAATGTCCGTTTAGAGGTAATGAAAGATTAAATGAATTGATTGAAAAGCAAGAAAAAGTATATAGTGAAATTACGACTGCTTCTGTTTTAAAACAAGATACATATTGGAATGTGATGCGTTTTCCAAAAATGTTTGCAATGTGTGGTCTCACAAATATTACAATTCACCCTTATGCATCTGGATTTTCATATAATGATAGTTATTGGTCAGATGATTTTAAAAAATATATGATCATGTCAGGCATAGGACGTGAAATTGAGATATTAGAGCAACAAAGACAGAACCCCCTATATGCAGAAAATGGCTTTTACGATGATGATTTTAAGGAATTAATTGAGTTGTATAAGTGTAAGCAAAACCATTTGATTAATAATATTCACAATAATGAGAATTGGGCTTGGAACGCAAATATGCATTACATTGTAACTGGTACGAAGGGTTAATTATTTATAATAGGAAAAACCTGTTATTTTATATCTTTTTATTTATCTATCAGGTTATTATATAAAATTGGGGTTTGGTTGCCATAGGACTTAACAAGATGTTGCCATTCACTACGCATACCTGCTCATATTTCGTAGGAGCCGGCAACCAGAACCGTTATGGGATACAGAAATATAGAGAATAAGCTTTAAGGTGAATTGTTAGGAGGGAAAGATGATGGAACGAGTTAGATTTAAAAACTCAAGAAACTTAAACTTAGTTGGGCACCTATACCCATCTACTTCTGAATCAATAATTATAATGTGTCATGGCTTTATGTCGAACAAACATTCAAAGGGACGTTTTGAAAGGCTTGCTACGGCATTTAATGAATCAGGTTACAGTGCTTTACTTTTTGACTTTAGTGGTTGTGGAGAAAGTGATGATGATATTCTGACTGTTGAAAAAGAAGTGGATGATTTGAAGTCAGCAATTCAATTTGTAAAGTCAAAGGGATATAAAAAAATTGCACTGTATGGGCATAGTCTTGGAACTGTTATTTGTTTAAAAAGTTATACTCCTGAAATAATAACAATGGTTTTATCAGGTGCTGCAACTGATTCGATTAAGTATAACTGGTATGAATTCTTTACAAAAGAACAAATGCAAGAATTAGAGGAAAAAGGATATTTAACAGAGCACACACCACAAGAAGTACGAAAAAAGATTGTAATTGATAAAAGGATTCTAAAAGATTTTGAGTTAATTAATCAGAAAGAGTTATTAAAAGATGTTAATTGCCCAGTTTTAATAATTCATGGTAATAATGACGAAGAAGAAAAGTTGCTCTACGAAAGATCTAAAGCAGCAATGGCATTGCTTTCAAATGACTCAAAATTAGAAGTTATTGATGGAGCAAACCATAGTTTCCTTGAACATTTTGATATAGTAGTTAAATTAACTACTGAATGGTTTACAAATCATCTTTGTTAGTATTGTGGGATATAAGATTTCGTAGTGTAACAATGTATTTGTGTAAAAGTGCACCGAGGAGTAATTTTAGGATGATGTGTATCACATTTGCTGTGGAAATAAATTTATTGAAGGAGTTATATAATGGAGAGTTTAGAAGAAGTTAAATATAAAAATGAACGAAGCAAAATTAATGGATATGAGCTGTTTAGTAAGTATTATATAAATGGATCTCCTACAGTATTATTTGAGGCCGGGATGGGTGATAGTAGCGAAGTATGGGCTCCAGTTCAAAATAAGATATCATTATTTACGACAACTTTCTCTTATGATAGAGCAGGAATAGGTAAAAGTGATACTTCAGTAATTCCTCGTACATGTTTAGATGTTGTAGAGGATTTGTCTGAGCTTTTGCAAAAAGTGTCAGTTAAGCCTCCTTTTATTTTAGTAGGACATTCTTTTGGAGGGTTGGTATCAAGGTTGTTTGCAAGTATTCATCCAAATTTAGTGGCAGGAATGATATTAGTGGACGCTGCTCCCGAATATAAAGAATTAGTTTTTGAGAAGGTTTTGCCTAATCATTTACTAATTTCAAATCGAGAATATTACAGTAATCCAATGCTTAATTCTGAAAAAATTGATAAAATTAAAAGTTATAAGCAAGTAGATGAACATAAGTGTATATTTGAATTTCCGTTAACAGTGATAACTAGAGGATTACCTGATAATTATAAAAAAGATTGGCCTAACCAAGAAATTCTAGATGTAGAGCAAAAGCTTCAATTTGAATCTAAGAAATTATCTAGTGATAGTAAAATTATTATAGCACAGAAAAGTAGACACTATGTACAAAATGATGAACCAGAGTTAATTGCGGAGGCAATAACAGAAATTGTTAATAAATATAGAGTTTTGGGCAAGTGAAAAACATAATCTAACAGACTATTTGATAAGTGGCACTCATAGGGAAGAAACGACTTGGAGAGTGAACATTACACTTTTTTACTTAGAGAGAAACTACTTTAAGTGTTAATACTCTAGGAGCTAGTTTAGGGACATCACAGATATTATTCCATTATCTAGAAAACATGGATTTTTTAGTTTTAATCAAATATAGTGTTGTTAAATAATATTTTAAGGAGTTGAAATAATTATGAAAAAAATAAAAGGAAATAGCATTATGCGGGAGGGATTAGAATGGATTTTGCATTTATCTATAGCCTTTGTAATTGTGTTGTTTCTCAATAGTGAGGTATATGCATTAACTGAAGTGAAACAATGGTCTATGGAAAATACTTTATTTGAGGGAGAAAAATTATATGTAGATAAGGTCTCTTATCATTTTTCAGAGCCTAAATCTGGTGATATTGTTGTATTTCTTCAAGGGGAAATAAATGAAGATTTTAATGATAGAATTATAAATGTATTAGAAGATATGAAAATGAAGTTCAATAGAGAACCTCGTAGAAATAGGTTTATTAAAAGAGTAATAGGGGCTCCAGGAGATAAAATTGATATTCAAGATGAGAAAGTCTACGTAAATGATAAACTGCTAAAAGAGACATATGTTAAAGGTAATACAATTAAAAGGATAATAGAGTATCCTGTTATTGTACCTGAAGGGAAATTATTTGTAATGGGAGATAATAGAGAAAATAGTAATGATAGTAGAACATTTGGGCTTGTAGATTATAAGAGTATTGAAGGCAAAGCAGTATTTAGATTTTGGCCAATTAATAGATTAGGAGATATAAAATAGGTGGAAAATCATTACATCAGATAACACCCTATTTAGTTTAAGAGTTGCTAAAGAATATTTCTAGCATCATTGCATATCACACCTTCTAACTGAGTACGAAGTACCACCAATACCAATTAGTATTTGTTTTGGGTTCAGTTCCAAAGTATCGCAAGCATGAGAAGGTTATCAGAAATGAGACATAGAGACTGCGACATCTTATGGAGAATTTTAAGGATTAAACGTATTAGTAAATTATAATGAACCAATGAAATTTAAATTAAAAAGGAGTGGTTAGATGAGTATAGAATGGTATGATATGATAGCTAAAAGAAATGGTGGATATAAAAGTGATGCAATATTTACTGTAGAAGGAATCTCTGGTGAAGATGTTTTTGAAAAAGAACTAATTCAAATATTACAAAATTCTAAAACAACTTTAGATGCCGGGTGTGGACATGGAGAATTTACTATTAAAATGGCAAAATATGCTCACGAGATTATTGGATTTGATGGTTCAGTGGAGTTATTAAAGATTGCTAATTCATTAAAAGAATATTACAAAATAAACAATGTAAACTTTGTATATGCTACGACAAAGGAAGAACTACCATTTGAAGATGAGCAATTTGACTTAATTTATTGTAGGAGAGGGCCAACCTCAATCACTCATCATAGCCGAGTTCTTCGCTCAGGGGGAATAATCTATGGTATTTGTCCTGAATATCCTAATATTATTGATATAGTTTCAAAAAGATTATCAAATAATGGCTTTATTAATATTGAGATTAAAGTATTTGAGGATGCAATATTAGTTTTTCCTAATGATAAAGAATTTGCAAAATTTTTAACAGCCTTTCCAGGAAATCCTGATTATACATTACCAGAAAGCAAGGAAATGCTAAATGAAAAAATTAAAGAAAACATAATTGATGGTCGCTTATGTCATAAACAATGGAGATTTATATGGAAGGCTACAAAAAAATAACTATAGCGGAAAGATTTAATAAGAGAAAATTAGATCCGCAGCCTAACAATCTGATAACAGATTTCCACAAGTTAAAAATACATTATAAAGATTTAGAGACAGAATCTTTAAAGAATGAAATAATATTGGATTCTATCGATGATATCAACATATTGATTGAAAAAGTATGTAAAGAGATAAGTGTTTTTTTAAGTAATAAGAGGAATTAAGATAATAATGAAATTGAAAAGATGGATAATGTCTCTGGAAAATCATTTGTGACATATCTATAGAATATATGTCACAAGACTTATATAAACTGAGAGGTGAATTTGATTTGAAGAGAATGTTTTTTGATATTCTTGAAGCAATAGTATTCTTAATAACTTTATCCTTTGTATTTAGAATTTTAATATATTTTAGAATTAATTTTAATTACATTTATGTTGCCATAGGCTTTTTAACGGCATGGGTTGCGGCTAAGATGATATTAAGAAGATTTCTTGGTAAAGTGGACGAGATATAGGTTAATTATAGAAGGATACTAATGTTAATGAAAAAGTAAAGATACATTATTAATGCTTTAGGGAATAGCAATTGAATTATGTATATAGAAATATATAGAAAGGAGAAGGAAATAAAATGGGAATGATTGTTGCAATTGGTGGAGGAGAAATAAGCAAATTGGAGACGTTGGAAATTGATGAGTATATTGTTAATTTAGCTGGTAAAGTAAATCCTAAAGCACTCTTTATACCTACTGCAAGTAATGAACCGCAAGGATATATCGATATATTTGATGATATATATGGAAAGAGATTAGGATGTAAGATAGATGTATTATACTTAATAAATGGAAATCTTTCAGACATAGAAATAAGAAGCAAGATCCTTTCTGCAGATATTATATACGTAGGTGGTGGAGATACTGTAAAGATGATGGAAGTATGGCATAGCAAGAAAGTTGACGAATATCTAAAAGAAGCATATGAAGCAGGTATTATACTTTCTGGCTTAAGTGCAGGCTCTATGTGTTGGTTTAGATATGGACATGGTGATAGTGACTTATCTCGTAATAAAGATGGTTGGTGGGACTATCAACGTATTAATGGACTTAGTTTCATTGATGCTATTCACTGTCCTCATTATAACGAGAAAGGTGGAGAAGGATTTGATGAGATGATGGAAACATTTAAAGGAATAGGAATAGCTATTGAAAACAACTGTGCACTAATAATAAAGGATGATAAATTCAAGATATTAAAAAGTGATGAGAAATCAAATGCTTATAAATTATATAAGTTAAATGGAATCGTATATAAGCAGATACTAGATAATTATGATTTAATTGATACGAATAAACTGTTCGAACTTTAATTAAAATCTGATCCATCAGGACATTATAATATGCATTATTATTGAGACATGCTTTTATATAAAATTTTAGACTATTTATAATATGGTGATTTAATTTAGAAAATATTCTATAGTTATAGAGGTGGGGTTATGGAAATAAAAATTCAAAGAACTAAGATTAATGAAGCAGAAGTCTTATTAGATATACAAAAGGAAGCTTTCAAAGAAGATCTAGAAAAATATGAAGACTATGATACAAGTCCTGCAACCGAGCCAATAGAAAAACTAATACGAAAAATTAATAATTCTTTTCACTATACTGTTTTTCTAGATGACATAATAATAGGAGGAATTGAAGTTAGAAAGTTATCAGATACTCAATTCTATTTGAATAGATTATATTTAAGTTCTAATTATCAAAACAAGGGAATAGGGGCTAAATTAATGAAGTTTATTGAAAATGAATTCTCAGAAGCTTTAGAATGGACTTTAAGTACACCTTATATGAATTATAGGAATCATTATTTTTATGAAAAGTTTGGATATGAAAAGATTAGTGAACATACAATCACCGAGAAGTTAATACTCTTCGATTATATTAAACATATGAATATAGAATGAATTACTTATGCTTTACCCATAATATTGTGAGGAAAGAGTGAAAATAGAGATGTATACAAATATTTATCTAGTTAGGCATGCAGAGGTTGATTATATTCCAGATGAATATAGTAGACCATTGTCAGAAAAGGGAAATAATGATGCTTTAAAGTTAACAGAATTATTTAAAGAATATGATGTATCGAGGGTAATATCAAGTCCCTATTTAAGAGCAATAAATACTATAAGAGGTATAGCAGAAGATAGAGGAATAACTATAGAAATAATATATGATTTTAGAGAAAGAAAAATTGCGAACTATCCCATTGAAGATTTCATTTCTTTTACAAGACAACAATGGAATAATTTTAACTATTGCTTAGAAACAGGAGAAAATTTAAATGAAGTACAAGCTAGAGGAATCGATGCTCTGAAGAGTATTTTAGAAAGATATAATGAGGAAGATATTGTAATTGGAACACATGGGACAATCTTAGGTGTCATTTTAAATTTTTTTAATAAAAGATATGACTATGATTTTTGGAAATCAATGAAGATGCCAGATATATTTAAGTTACAGTTTAAAGATGGAAATATAGAAAGTATTATAAATATAAAGATTTAATATGGGAGAAATGAGACAAATGAAAATAGAAGAATTAAAATATGGTATTTGCAGATTAGATGATACAGATATTATACCCTTTGAACTATTATTATTAGCTGATCCTTCGAGAGATGATGTAGAAGATTATTTGCATAGAGGGATTTGCTTTGTATATAAAACAGATGAAATAGTTGGAATTTATGTATTAATAAAGACTAGACCAAATACTATGGAACTTGTGAATGTTGCGGTAAAAGAAAATATGCAAGGTAAAGGAATTGGAAAAAGGTTAGTTTTACATGCAATATCTATGGCTAGGAAAGAAGGGGCGAAGACATTAGAAATTGGAACAGGAAATTCAAGTTTGCAACAACTTGCATTATATCAGAAATGTGGATTTCGTATAATAGGTGTGGATAAGGATTTTTTCACAAGACATTATGAGGAAGAAATTGTGGAAAATGGTATTATGTGTAGAGATATGATTAGATTGAGTATGGATTTATTATAACTTACTCAAGGGGCATAGCATATTTGACGGTGATTCTAATACAATGTGCATCAAGACATCACAAACAATAGGATATTAAATTAAGTTTTATAAGTAGGTGATATAAGTTGGAAAATCAATTTAGAAACATCAATTATTTAGAAGAAGGAAATGGTAGGCAGAAGTCAGCTTATAAATTACTGAAAAAATTAAATCTATTTGAGATATTAAATAATTATAATCCAGTTTTAGTCGGAACAATCCCTATAGATATTGATATATCTAATAGTGATTTAGATATTATCTGTGAAGTCTATAATCATGATGTCTTTGAAAAAACAATAATACAATTTTATAAAAAATGTGATATCTTTCATATTGAGAGACAGTTTATCGGAGGATTAGAGACATCATTTTCTAGTTTTAAGTATGATGATTTTTGCATAGAAGTTTTTGGACAGCCAAAACCTGTTTTCAATCAAAATGGCTATCGTCACATGATAATAGAAAAAAAGATACTTGATTTAGGTAGAGAAAAACTAAAAGAAGAAATAAAAAAATTAAAAAGATCTGGAATGAAGACAGAACCAGCCTTTGCAAAATATCTTGGATTAAAGGGTGATCCATTTGAAGAAATATTAAAATTATCATTATTATCAGAAGAAGAATTGTTTAGATTTGTAAGAGGTCAGCAGAAGGTCATAAGTGTCTAATTCTCAAAAGATATTACAAAAAGGAAGGCGAAAAGCTTGAATGATATAGTTCCAGGAGAATCAAGAAATCGTTGAGAAAAGAATAATATTTTTTTATATTGTAATGTAAGCAGTAGTTATTAGGAGATAGTGATAGAAGTGAATTTGTTATAAATCATATTATTATGTTGCATATTTTATAGAAGAATGGAGGATATATTGAATGAAAAAGTCAATAGGAATACTAGCTGGAATGGGACCGAGATCCACATCACCTTTTCTTGAATTAGTACTAGATCAATGCCAAATTCAATATGGTGCAAAATATGATATAGATTATCCATCTATCATAATTTACTCTCTTCCTACACCATTTTACCTAGATCGGCCAATCGACCATAAGATAATGAAAGAAACAATAATTAAAGGCATACAACATCTTGAATCAACAGGTGTTAGTTGTATTGCTATGCCGTGTAATTCTGCCCATATATATTTTGACGAGCTAAAGGAAAGAATCAGTATTCCACTATTAAATATTGTTGAGGAAACCATGACAAGAGTAGGTTCAAATAGAAAAATAACTATATTTGCTACGGAACTAACTTTTAATTCAGAACTATATCAAAAAGGAATATTAAATTCGGGCAATCAATTTATATTCAAAAATGATTGGCAGAAAAAAATAAACATTATAATTCAAATGATAAAAGAGAAAAAAGAAATATCAGAAGTTGATTTGTATTGGGATGAATTAATTAAAGATGCTATTAGAGAAGATGTAGAGGATATTATTATAGCATGTACGGATTTAAGTGTTTTAAAAAATAAATTTAAAGATGAGGTTAATTTTATAGATTCATCCCATGCCCTAGCGGAATCGTTAATAAAAGAGTATCTAAAGTAAAAGATCATCAATATCTAATATTAATAGATATAAAATACAAAGAAGCTTAATTTAGGAAGAATAATGCTGATAGTTTGTTTATCAGCTGAAAATATAAAACATGTAGCTAAAATAGTACCTCTTTAAAGGTTTGTAAACTAATCAATATGCAAGGGAAAGGAATTGGAAATAACTTTGATTATGATGATGCAGATGCACAAGAATTGTAAAATCGTTAATGTTTAATACATGTCTTTTTAAGACATTTTAAGTATAAGAAAGGTGTGAAGCATTATGAAAGTTAAATTAACTATTTTAGAAAGTAAGTGTCGAGGAAATTACCATAAGATAGGTGACACTTATATAGTTGGAGATATCTGTCCTCCAATTTGCCACGAATTGTGGCAGAGCATATATCCCAATGTCTATACATTATTAAATAATGGTGATTTAGATTATGGAAATATAAGAGAAAAGAAATTTCAAATGAGATGTCCAGATAACGGTAGAGTTTTAATATATGGAGAAGTTGTTGAAGCTTAATGATTATCATAAAAGCTATTGAGGAAGATATTTAGTATAAATATAAAATCTGTAATTTAATATATGTATTAGGATAGCTTTAGCAGATGAAATATATTTAAAATTTTGAGAGGAATACTTACCATTGATAGGAGAGATAAAAGTGGATAATATAAACTATGAATATAAAATTATTGGCAATGGAAATACAATACTTGTTATAGATGTAGGAATAGGAAATTCGTTTTATGATTGGTATCCGCTTATTGAAGAGATAAAGGACTATTTTACAGTCATTATTTATCATAGACAAGGATATGGTAATAGCAGTCTTCCAAAATCCTCTAGAACAACAAGAAATATAGCATATGAATTAAATACAATGCTTAAAGAAATTGGAATTAAAGAAAAGTATATTTTGATGGGACATTCCTTTGGTGGATTATGCGTACAGCAATATGTAAAAATGTATCCTGATGAAATTAAGGCTGTAGTGTTACTGGACTCAACTTCATATAATTTAGAACAATTGGAAAGTCTTGATACACCAACAATAAATTCTCAGACATCAATAGATAAGATGGTTTCTTTAGTTAATGAATTATCTTTGAAATCCAGAGAAGAGATTATTAGTCAAAATACAGATATGACTTCTAAATATGAGAAGTATGTAACAAGTGAAGAATTACAAGATGTTATAGAATTTTTTGGAAGTCCAAATCTTTATAAGACAGTATCTGATGAATTTTCAAACTGGATACATGATGGAGAAGATATAAAGAGTATACCTGTATTTCCAGATGTTCCTCTAAGAGTAATTGTTCGTGATGAGATATTATCTGTTACAAATTGGATGAAATATAAGATTCCTGAGGAAGAAGCAGTTAAGCATGAGAATAAGTGGCGTGAGTTGCAGGAAGAGCTAGTATTACTATCCAATCAAGGAAAATTGATAATTGCTTCGAATAGTGATCATTTAATATATATAGATAGACCAGATGTGGTGATTGATTGTTTAAAATCATTAATTTAAAAGAGTAAGGCAGAAAAAATAAATATTGTCATTTACAGGAGGGCTTTATGAAAAGAGACAAGTTAGCTGAAATTGCTAAATTGGAAGCACAGAAATGTTTTCATGGAAATGTTATGGGGCTTGAGTCCAACATTGAGCCAATAATTAATTTATTTCCTAAATGGTCATTAGAGAACTGGGATGGAAAATGGTGTGCTGCATTTGTTTATTACTGTTGCATCAAAGCAGGTTTTAGTATTCCGGTAAAATTTCCTAACGAAAATGTAAGATGTAATTTTGCAGGTTGTTCAGCATGGGAATCATGGGCCAGTTTGCCTGAAAATCAATTTTACTATCCAGCTGAAAATAATAGTTTTATTCCAAGTAAAGGAGATATTGTAATATTTAATAATGTCTTTTTAAATGAACCCCATGATCATATTGGCATAGTTCTGGAAAATTATGACGGCTACATAGTTGTTGCTGAAGGAAATATCAATAATGTATCTGGAGCTGTAAAAAGAAATAAAAATAAAAATATAAGAGGATATATCAGAATACCTGATGATTATAACTTTATAAAATAATCAAAACCAGAAAATTATCTGAAAAAGGTGACTTTATTAAATTAAGATATATACTGGATATATGAGAATAGGAAGAATAACTACATAAAATTGTTATGGTATGGGGGATTTATAGTGAAAAAGATTATAGCAAGATATTTCTATGTTCCAATTTGTCCAGAATCATTTGCTTCATTAGACCGTCTTAGCAGCTTATTTAGAAAGTATAAAGAACATATTCATTTTGAATCATTTAATGTTTTTGAGTGTAAATTTGAATCCGTATATTCTTGGTTTCCCAATGAAGACGAAATAATAGAAAGTATTAGAGGCAAAGAGTCTTCTCCACTTCTTTTTGGAAAATTATTTATTCAAGGAAATGAAATAAAAGGTTTTCCTCCTTCAAAGAAATCTATATCAGATGAATTAGAAGAATACGGGATATCCTTTAAAGAGGAAGATTATAAATTGGATTATAAATCTACTATGAAGAAGAAACTTAAATACGATATAAATAAATTTCATATTAAACAATACCATGAAAAACTCCTTAGGGATAGTTGTATTATCTGTACAAAATACAATCCATATCTAGATGAGGAAGCATATATTCCAGAGAATTGGAATAAATATGAGGAATTAAAGACAACTTTTTTAAAGGAAAATCTAAAAAAGGACAGTTTAGTTGGATATATTGAATATTATAATGATGAACCAGTGGGATTTATTGAGGCATTTCCATTAGATATATCAAGAATGTTAGGATTTCCGACATCGAGTAAAAGCACCGATGGTATTATGATTACTTGCCTCTCTGTTCGCCAAGAAATGAGTGGATATGGTATAGCTTCAAGATTAATAGAACATCTTGAAAAAGAAGTAGAGAAGAGAAAGTACAAATCAATAGAAGTATTATCATTTCCACATGAACATAATTGGCAGCCTGAATCATTGTATGGAAAAAGGGGTTATAAAAGGGCTAAGGGAATAAAGGGACTATGTATTATGAAAAAGGAATTGTAATAATTTCAGCTGAAATATAGTATGAGTTATTTAATCCTTTATATTTTTATAAAACCATATTGACTTTGACGTCGTGGCGTACCTTATACTTATTTATTAAGTAAGGAGGAATTTATTATGGAATTAAAAACAATTACTCAAGTTTCAAATGCCTTTAAGATTTCCACAAGAACACTTCGATATTATGAAGAAATAGGACTTTTAGTCAGTTCTAAAAAAGAAGGATATTCATATCGTAGCTATGATGAGGGGGCAATTTTACGTTTGCAGCAAATTGTCATTTTGAGAAAGCTGCGTATTCCACTAAAACAAATTGGAGACATATTAAATAACGAAGATGTTGTCCAAGCTATTGAGGTATTTAAACAAAATATAACTAATTTAGAAGATGAAATAGCGGCATTATCAACAATCAAAGTGATTCTAAACCGTCTTATTGAGACTTTGCAGAAGAAAACAAAACTTAAATTGAAACTTGGCATATTAAGTGATGATTATATACTTGATGCAATTGATTCCTTATCCTTACAAAAAGTTAGTTTTAAGGAGGAAAAGTCAATGGAAGATTTAAACAAGGCAGCAGAAAGTTTGTCAACACTTAAGAGTGTTAGGATTGTTCACTTACCACCATTTACAGTAGCCGCAAGTCATTATATTGGTGAAAATCCTGAGGAAAATGCAGGAAAGCAGCTAGAGGAGTTTGTGAAAGCAAGTAATCTCTATGAAATTAAACCGGATGCTCGTGTATTTGGATTTAATCATCCTAACCCGTCAAAGGATAGACCAGATTATGGATATGAGGTATGGATCACGATTCCTGAAGATATGGAAGTACCGGCCCCTCTTGAGAAAAAGCATTTCAATGGTGGACTATATGCAGCACATATGATAATTCTAGGAAATTTTCATGAGTGGGAGTGGCTATTAAATTGGGTTACTATTAACAATCCTAAATATGAAGCAAATTATGCTGATGATGGTGGAGAATGTATGGGAGGATTGCTTGAGGAGCATCTTAATTACCTTTACCATTGTAACCTTAATTGGCCTGAAAGTGATGAACATCAGCTTGATTTATTGTTTCCAATAAAATTGAAAGAGCAAGAATAAGATATGGGGGGGTATTTACTCCCTCGTTATACTGTTGTATATTTGAAAATAAATTTTAGGAGGATAAAGATGAAACATTCATTTAATATAACAATGCCAGATTATGAGAAAACTAGTAGAGTTTTTATTGAATTACCTTTCAATGTATGGAATTTATTTAATAAAAAAGGTGCAATAAGAGTTAAGGGAAGTATAAATAAAGTGCTGTATGAATGCGCTCTTATTCCAAGGGGAAATGGTGTTTATTTACTACCTATAAGTAAAAAGATAATTGAAAAATCAAGAATAAGTGTAGGAGATACTTTGAATATAAATATGGAACTAGTTGATAATAATGAAAACAATAAATCGAAAGTCAATGAATCAAGTGAATATAGAAGGATTGAATCAGTAAATTATGTTGGACAACCTAATACCAGAGCCTGTGGACAAGCATGTATATCCATGCTTGCAGGAGTGGATGTGGAAGAAGTAATGAAGGCTATGAATACTAAAGGATCAACAAGTATTGGACAATTAATCGAAGCTTTAGATTATTATAAAATAAAACATTCTGGTACTAACAAGAGAATTTCTAAGAAAAATCCAAACTATTCAGAAGTATGTATTTTAACTGTCCATATGCCAAATTATAATCATTGGGTTTTGCATTTCAAAGGTAAGTTTTATGATCCAGAATTTGGAGTTCTTGAAGAGTGTCATCCAGATGGTAAAATAACATCATATTTGGAGATATATAAAGATTAAAAATTTAGTGAAGTACATTTGTTTCTTCACTGAATAATCTATGGATTAACTATTATATGACATATTAGAAGTAATATATATGGTTGAGCATTGTACAGAAGACTTAACTATAGAGGAAAAATAGATATATGGGAAAATCGTTAAAAGTAAATGGAGGTTATAAAATGAGATACCCATTTGATTGTATAAGTGAATTAGTTTTTGTTAAAACAGAAATACAGAAGTCAGATATAATCTTAGTACCAGGGGGAAGTCATCCACAATTGATGGAGAAAGCAGCAGAATTATATAATCATGGGTTAGCTTCATATATACTCCCAAGTGGAGGTTTCAATCTTAAAATACCAGAGTATAATTCAGAATGGGAATTTTTGAGATCAATAGGGATAAGATTAGGCATACCAGAAGAAAAAATATTAAAGGAAGATCAAGCAAAACATACTTTTGACAATGCAGAACTTTCATGGAAAGTAATAAAAGAGAATAATTTGTCAGTGAAAAGTGTTATTTTAGTTTGTAAAGAATATCATTCAAGACGTGCCCTTCTAACATATCAATTAGTATTCCCAAAGGATATAGAATTTTTCGTCGCATCTGTTCCAGACAAAAGAGAAATCACAAAAGATAATTGGTTTTTAGATGAAGAAAAGATAGACATAGTTATGGGTGAAGTGGTAAAGATAGGTAAATATTTTAGGCAGTACATTAAAAAATTTCAAGAAGAATGATAATCAATTAATATTAAAAGATGAAGATTACCAATATGCTTTATAGGATTGTGAAGTATAGTATAATATAATAAAAAAATTGTATTTATTGAGAAAATCTAAAGAATATAAGTCTAAGAACCGAATTATATGATATGGTTAACAATACTACAATAGAGAGGAGGGGTAATATAGAAGCAGTAAATATAGAAAGACCCAAAATATTATCTCCTGTAATTGCGAGCATTCCCCATGGATCATCTTGTATTACATCTGAAATGAAAAATAGCATGATACAAAATGTATTACTTACAAATAATGATTGGTTTTTAAATGATCTTTATGATTTTCTATATAAGCTAAATATTACAAAAATATCAGCTAATTATAGCAGATATGTAGTTGATGTTAATAGAAATATTAATAAAAAACATATAGAAGGAGATTATACAGAATCTTTAATTTATCATAAAACCACATTTAGTAAAAATATTTATAAAAACTCTTTACCAAATATAGTAGTTGAGAATAGGATAAAAGAATTTTATGAACCATATCATACTTGTTTATTAAATGAAATAAATAATAGCTTGAAAGAATGGAATAAAGTCTATTTGCTTGATTTACATAGTTTTTATGCACAATCCACAGCTGATGTTGTGCTAGGGACATGTGGTGGAAGTACATGCTCATATGAATTTTTTCATAGTGTTTATAAAGCTTTTGTTGATGAAGGTTTCACTGTGAAGGTCGACGAAAAGGGCCTTAAAGGAGGATATATAGTATCACATTATAGTTCAATAGAGAATGTTGAAGCTATGCAAATTGAGATACGATATACCACTTATATAGAAGATAGGTACTTTGGAGAAGAAGAAGTATATCATAAGGATGATATGTTATTTAATAAAACTAAAGAACGTTTACAGCGGGTTTTGAAAAATATCGTAAAGATAGTTGAAAAATAGATTAAGTATCAATTACTAATTTTTATCAATTATAAAAAAAGTAATTAAGTGGAAACTATTCTCAAACAAAGATATACTAGATTTATTATATATAATAAAGGATTAAATTATTTAAAGAGGTGAAAAGAATGAGACCAATTGATATGCACTGTGATACAATTTTAAGATTGATGGATGATAAAGAAAACCTAGGATTATGTGAAAATCACCTAAGTATAGATATCAAGAAACTAAAAAAGGGAAATTCATTAGCTCAATTCTTTGCCATGTGGATAGATTTAAAAAAATCAGATGATCCTTTGGAAACTTGTCTTGAGATGATCGATAAATTCTATATAGAAATTGAAAAAAACTCAGACAATATTTGTCTAGCAACTAATTATAGAGATATAATAAAAAATGATAATGAAGGAAAGATTTCGGCTGTTCTTGCTATAGAAGAAGGTGGCACGATTAAAGGGAAAATACATAATTTGAGAAATTTCTATAGAATAGGAGTAAGAGCAATAACTCTTACATGGAATACAGCCAATGAAATAGGATACCCTAATATAAAAAAGAACTATAGAGATAGAGGATTAACTAGTTTCGGTGAAGAAGTAGTATATGAGATGAATAAATTAGGCATGCTTATAGATGTTTCCCATCTCTCCGATAAAGGGTTTTATGATGTAGCAAGATTAAGTTCAAAACCTTTTATAGCATCTCATTCAAATTCAAGGACTATAAAGGAACATTCTAGAAATCTGACAGATGATATGATAAAACTTCTATCAGAAAGTGGAGGGACAATGGGTATATGTTTTGAAAGAGATTTTCTAGGTGAAAGTGAGAATGCGAGAATAGAGGATATAATAAGACATATTAAGCATATTAGAAATATAGGAGGAATAGATGTAATAGCATTAGGTTCTGATTATGATGGTTCTCACCCAAATTGTGAAATAAACAATATAGGTGAGATAGAGAAGCTTATATTTGCATTGAAGGATAATAAATTCTCAGAAGATGAGATAGATAAGATATTTTATAAAAATGCACTAAGGGTAATTAAAGATGTATTATAGCTCTAGAAGATAGTGTATTTTGAAATAGTATATTTGAAAACCAAGTTGAAGATATTAGTATAGAAGTATGGACATGAAATAATGTTAAATATATACTAATAGGTGAGGTGACTTAGTTTGAAGGATTATAAAAAGATGATTTTTGTTTCTTTAATAGTTGCATTAGCATCGCAGGTTAATATTGGTCTAATAAATAGTGATTTTAGAGTCTCAGCAGGGATAATATTGTTTGTAGTATTTCTTTTTTACTATCATGAGTTAAGACCAGTTCCAACTGGCATATTATCAGGTGTAATGGTATATATTTTAAGATTGATAGTTTATTACGTATCAAAAGGTCCTGTTAATGATGTAATAATTTCATATCAGTTAGAAATATTGTTTTATGCTTTTTATTCTATTATCTATTCTCTACTAATAGGTTATGGAAATAAAAATAATATAAATTTTATATTTTTTGTTATGATTATCAGTGACTTTGGTGCTAACCTTATAGAAATATTTGTAAGAGTGACAATAGATACATCTCCTTCTCCATGGAAGGTTGGTACCACGTTGTTTCTTGTAAGTATAGTTCGTTCTGCTATAGTATGGCTGGTATTAAATGCACTTAAATACTATAGAATGTTTCTTATGAAGGAAGAACATGAAAATAGATATAAAAAACTATTGTGGTTGACATCTCAGCTAAGAACAGAGATGTACTGGATTGAAAAGAATATGGACCATATAGAGAAGGTTATGTCTGAATCATATGAATTATTTGAGAAGATAAATCTTAATGAAGATAACGAAAGCTGGGCAAATAGAGCTCTAACTATTGCTAGAGATGTGCATGAGATAAAGAAAGAGAATGGATTGGTAATCCGTGGTATGAAGGAAATTACGGAAAATGAGCTTAAAGATAGGGGTATGGATTTTAAAGATATTATTAGTATACTTTCTGAGACTATGAAGAGAGAAATAAGGAGACTAGATAAGGATATAAATCTTGTACTTAATATAGGAGAAAACTTTTATACTTCTAAACATTACTATCTTATGTCCATGCTTAGAAATCTCATTATGAATAGTATGGATGCAATACCTGACTCTCAAAAAGAAGCTAAGATTATTGTAAGTCATGAAATAGACCAAGAACAGCACCATTTTATAGTATCTGATAATGGAACTGGAATAGATGAGGAAGGATTAAAGCATATTTTCTCACCTGGTTTTTCAACTAAGATAAATTATAATACAGGTGAAGTAAATAGAGGGCTTGGACTGAGCCTAGTTCAATATATAGTAGAGGAACAATTGGAGGGAAAAATAAATGTTAGCTCCAAAATAGGAAATGGAACTAGCTTTCATATATACATTCCAAGAAGAACATTGGAGGAAAATTTAAAATGAAAATATATATAGTTGAAGATGACTTTAATATTATTAGAATCCTAGAAAAGATAATAATAGATAAAGGATTAGGAGATGTAATAGGAAGAGCAGATAATGGGGTAACTGCCTTAGAAGAAATAGAATTATCGAAGCCAGATATTGTATTAGTTGACTTGCTGATGCCAGGCAAAGATGGTATTAGTTTAGTAAGGGAAGCAAAAACTATACATCCTGACATTCAGTACATTATGATTTCACAAGTATCTTCCAAGGATATGATTTCTAAAGCATATCAAAGCGGAGTAGAATACTATATCTCAAAGCCTATTGATGCTATCGAAGTGCAAACCGTAATTAATAAGGTTAAAGAAAAAATTAATATGAATAAGAAGCTAGCCCAAATACAAAGTTTATTTTCAGGTGAGCCTGAAAATACTAAAAGGGATGATAATGCAGCCAATAATATGCTAGGAGTAAAAAGAGTGATGCAGAGAATTGGTATCATTGGGGAATCAGGGAGTCAAGATATTCTTGATGTAGTTAAGTACTTAATTGACACAAATCAGACTATGGCTAATTTTACAGTCAAAGAGATTTGTGGTCATTTCACTGATAATCCTAAAACTATGGAGCAGAGAATTAGAAGAACTGCAACCATTGGGATGATTAATCTTGCAAATATAGGAATAGAAGATTATATGAATGAAATATTTACAGAATACTCTAATGGATTATATAATTTTGAACAGCTAAAAATAGAGATGGATTTCATTAGAGGAAAGGGCAAAAAGAGAGGGAAAGTAAACATAAAAAAATTTATAGATGGAATAGTTTATTATAGTAAGATTTAATAAAAAAGTTAGATAAGATTAGTAATTTTATCTAATTTTTTTTATTTGCATTTTTTATTTACATATATTTCTTTGAAAAAATTCTTGTTTCCGTTTGAAACTTTCCATAGGTATTTGAAGGTCGCAGGTTATAATTAGCCTAATATATACTTAATAAAATCAATATAGGAGGCTGATTATTAAAATGTTTAAAGAATTAGTAGGTTTTGTAAATACTATTCTGTGGGACTATGTATTGATATTTGGACTTATAGGTGTGGGTGTTTTTATGACAATAAGACTTAGATTTCCACAGTTTACAAGATTATTCCCTGCACTAAAGAAGATGGTTCAAGGAATAATTAACAAGGAAGAAGTGGAAGAAGGTAAAATGACGCCTTTTCAGGCTTTATCAACAGCTGTAGCGGCTCAAGTTGGTACAGGCAATATAGTCGGAGTAGCAACAGCAATAGCAGCAGGTGGTCCAGGAGCAGCCTTTTGGATGTTAATATCTGCATTCTTTGGAATGGCTACAATTTTTAGTGAATCTGTTTTAGCACAAAAATACAGAGAAACCAAGGATGGAGAATTAGTAGGAGGACCTGCATATTATATAAAAAATGGTTTAAAATCTAAAGGTTTAGCAACATTTTTTTCAATAACTTGTATTATTGCATTAGGTGTAGTTGGTATAATGGTACAATCAAATTCAGTAGCTGGATCAGTTAGTAGTGCATTTGGTGTGCCCGTAATTGCAGTTACCATTGGACTTGCAATTATAGTTGCACTTATATTAATGGGTGGAATGGGAAGAATAGCGTCCTTTGCAGAAACTGTAGTTCCAATTATGGCTGGTGCTTACATTCTTGGAAGTTTAGTAATTATATTTATGAATCTTGAAAATTTTGTTCCAGCAGTAAAGAGTATTTTTATAGGAGCATTTTCACCAGGAGCAATAGGTGGAGGTGTACTTGGTATTACAGTACAACAAACTATAAGATTTGGTTTAGCTAGAGGACTTTTTTCAAATGAGGCAGGAATGGGTTCAACACCACATTCACATGCAGTAGCTGATGCTAAGCATCCAGCAGAACAAGGATTTACTGCTATGATAGGTGTATTTATATCAACATTCTTGATTTGTTTATCAACAGTAATGGTAAATCTTGCCTCAGGTGCCTATAATGGAAGTATTCCATCAGCACAAATGGCTGAAGGTGCAACAATAATGACTCAAAATGGTTTTGCAGCAGGATTTGGTACATTTGGAGGAATGTTTTTATCAATATGTCTATCATTCTTCTCCCTTACTACAATAGTAGGATGGTATTTCTTTGCTGAATCAAATGTAAAAAATATATTAAGAACTAATTCTATAATAATAAATGCATTTAAAGGTATAGTACTTACAGCTTTAGTAATAGGTACTTTAATAGATCCTACATTTGTATGGGAATTAGCAGATATGTCTATGGGTATAATGGCTGTTCCGAATATAATAGCCTTAGTTCTATTATCTAAGGAAGTCAAATTTATTCTTGATGACTATGATTCAAAGGTACTAAGCGGAAACATCCATTGGGAATATGAATACCAAAATCTTGAAGAAAAGAAGGATAAGAAGAAATCAGTATTAAGAAAAGGATTGAGTACTACGATTTTAAAATAATAAATATTATGACACAGGGATATCCAGAAGGATACTTACACAGGTTTAATATCCCAAATCAAAAAGGTGGATAGCAAGAGCTATCCACCTTTTTGTATTTATTTGTTTAGGCTTACTATTAGGATGATATAGGAATTAGCTTATTGATTTGATATAATTAGTTTTAGTATAGTAGCAAATAGAGGGCTAAATTTAAGATAAAGTTACATAGAGTTTAAGCTATAGATTTGGAGGTGATTTGTTGAAGAAAAAAATAAATATTGAGATATGTGTAGATTCCATTCAATCTGCTTTAGCAGCACAAAATGGAGGAGCTAGTAGGATAGAACTTTGTGACAATTTAATTGGAGGAGGAACTACTCCTAGTGCAGGGATGATTGAACTAGCTAGGAAATATCTAACCATTGATATAAATGTGATGATTCGTCCAAGAAGTGGTGATTTCTGTTATTCTCCCTTAGAGATTGAGGTAATGAAGAGAGATATAGAGATTGTTAAGAAATATGGTGTGAATGGTATAGTAATAGGAGTACTCAGGCCTAATGGAGAGATAGACATAAATATAATGAAAGAACTAATAGAATTATCTAGGCCTCTTACTGTTACATTTCATAGAGCCTTTGATATGACTAAAGATCCTTTTAAATCTTTAGATATACTTATTGACCTTGGTGTAGAAAGAATATTAACATCTGGGAAAGAAAGCAAGGCTATGCAAGGTATAGATCTAATAAGAGAATTAGTCACAAGAGCAGAAGATAAAATAATTATTATGCCGGGATCAGGGGTCAATGAGGAGAATGTAAGGCTCATAATCGACAATACGGGGACAGAAGAAATTCATTTGTCTGCAAAAAAAAGAATAGAAAGTATCATGGAGTATAGAAATGATAGAGTAGATATGGGCGGAAGTTTGATAGTCTCTGAATATGATAATTATTTTACTTGTGAGGAATCTGTGAGAAATATAACTAAGATATTAAATAATATAAAATGATATAGAGAGGTGTATATAATGAGTTGGGGAGTAATAGGTACTTGGAGAATGGCCTTAGAAGGAATAATGGAAGCAGAAAAATTATTAAAAGATGGGAAATCATCATTAGATGCTATTGAAGTTGCGGTAAAAATGGTAGAAGATTGTCCAGAATATAGATCTGTAGGTTATGGTGGATTACCAAATCGAGACTGTGAGATTGAACTTGATGCAGCTTTTATGGATGGAGATACATTTTCTATTGGAGCTGTAGGAAGTATTAAGGATTTTAAAAATCCAATTTCGATTGCAAGAAAACTTATGGATGAAAGATATAATATATTTTTAGTAGGACAAGGTGCTGAAAGATACGCACATACAATGGGATTTCAGAGAACGAATATGCTTACAGATTATTCTAAGGAGGAATGGAAAAAAAAGAAAAGTGAGATTAAGTTAGATAAACTTAAGGCATATGATGGACATGATACTGTTGGAATAGTTGGGCTAGACAGAAATGGAAAGATGGCTGTTGCCACATCTACCAGTGGTCTTTTTATGAAAAGATCTGGGAGGATTGGAGATTCACCATTATCAGGTTCAGGTTTTTATGCAGATAGCGAAATAGGGGCTGCTAGTGCCACTGGAGTAGGTGAAGATATAATGAAAGGCTGCATATCATATGAGATAGTGCGTCTTATGGAAGAGGGACTTCATCCGCAGGAGGCTGCGGAAAAAGCTGTAAATAAATTAAACCAAAAGTTAATTTCTAAAAGAGGAGAGGCAAAAGATATTTCCGTAGTATGTATGAATAATAAGGGAGAATGGGGTGTTGCAACAAATATAAATAAATTTTCCTTTGTAGTGGCTACCGAAGCGGAAGAACCTACAGTATATATTGCTTCATTTTCAGATGGAAAAACAACCTACGTAAAAGCAACTCAAGAATGGATTGACACTCATACGGAGTAGGATAATAAAGAGAATCTCTATTTGAAATTCTAATCGATAAATTAGGGCAAAAAAAATCGAGATTATTTTCCTAAATTAGTATATTCTAGAGTCTAAAGGAGGAAATAAGTAGGATGGAATGGATTAAACGTGTTAACAATGTAGTTGATTATATAGAAGAAAATCTTGATAAAGAAATTTCCTATGATAAAATTGCAGAAATTGCAGTATGTTCTGTATATAATTTTCAGAGAATGTTTTCCTATATTGCAGATCAATCTTTAAGTGAGTATATTAGGAACAGACGACTTACATTAGCAGCTTTTCATATTTTGAATAGTAAGGAAAATATAATCGATATAGCAATGAAATACGGATATACCTCCCAAGATGCTTTTATCAGAGCTTTTAGGAAATTTCATGGTGTTCTTCCATCTAAAGTACGTACAGAAGTGGTTAGTCTCAAGACATGTCCAAAGATTTCCTTCCAAATAACGATTAAAGGAGGTAATCATATGAATTACCAAATTGAACAATGGCCAGCATTTACTATTTCAGGAATAAGAAAAAGAATAGAAACAGAAAAGGCATTTCAAATAGTTCCCCAAATATGGGAAACGGCAAGTAGAGATGGTACAATGAAACGATTATTTGAGCTTTGGAGTCAGGCAGATATGCGCCCCGTAGGACTCCTTGGGGTTAGTGCAGGAGGACAATGGGGAGATTCAGAGGAAATGGATTATTATTTAGGGGTAACTACTCATGTAGGTGTACCTGAGTGTACGAAGATTATTACTCCTGAAGATATGGTTGAATTACAATTGCCTAAAGCTACATGGGTAATAATTGAAGCAAATGGAGCATTACCAGATTCTATCCAGAATACTTATAAAAGTTTTTATACAGAGTGGTTACCTAATTCAGGTTATGATTTAGATGATTTACCTGTAATAGAATGCTATTTACAGGACAATAGACAAGAGGTATGGATAGCAATAAAGCCAACTTTTAAATAGTGGGAGGAAGGAAATGCAATACACATTTAGGGGAAGTTTATTGAAAGAGGGAGGAAGGACGTTTATAAGTATTCCTTTCAATGTATGGGAAGTATTAGGTCAAAAAGGACTCATACCTGTGAAAGTAACAATAAATGATTTTAATTTTGAATGTAAACTAGTTCCTAAAGGAAATGGCAAATATTATATACCAATTGTAAAGGATGTATTGAAAATTATTAATTCAAGTGAAGAATTAGATATATCTTTTGAAATTATATCGCATTTGACTCGCATCAATAATAATAGTCCATATAGTATAGAAAATCCAATAAGAAAGATAGATAGTATTAGGATTATTAAATCAAGAGATGGATTGTGCGGACAAGGTTGCGTTGCCATGCTTACAGGAGTATCTATAGAGGAAGTTATTACTTTAATGAAAGCAAAAACGTCTTTAAGTAAAGTAATAGAGGCATTAGATTATTATGGAATTAGACATTCAGATAAAATGGTTTACAAACTAAAGAAAGATCAGAAACTTCCAAAATGTTGTATTATAAATACAAGTGGACATCTGATACTTTTCTATGACGGGAAATATTACGATTCAAGTATAGGAATATTGGAGGACTTTGATTTGAATAAAATAACAGGATACTTAGAAATAATATTGTAGTAACCTAGGAGAATCTTTTAACTTACTCATAAGAAAGGATAATATATATGAAGAAAAAAGTCTTAATAATGGGTGGAAGTTATTTTATTGGTAAGAAAATAGCTGATGTTTTCTGTGAAAATAAATATGATGTTTTCACTCTAAATCGTGGAACAAAAAAGCAGGATTATGAAAATGTATATAATTTAATATGTGATAGAAATGACAGTAAACAGATGGAAAATATTCTTTCTAAATATAAGTTTAATATTGTTATAGATGTATCTGGCTTAAATAAAGCACAGGCAGAAATACTATACAAATCTTTAAATAAGCAAGAATTAGAATCTTTTGTATTTATTAGTTCAAGTGCTGTATATGATGTAGATAACTTGATATTTCCTTTTAAAGAAAATGATATATTAAAAGAGAATAGCTATTGGACATCTTACGGACAAAATAAGATAGAAGCTGAAAATTACTATATTGAGAGTTTTAAAAATTCCTTTACAGATATTATTATTTTAAGACCTCCTTATGTTTATGGAGAAAATAACTATGCACAAAGGGAGAGCTTTATTTTCGATCATATCTGCAAAGATAGACCAATTATCATCCCAAATCACAATACATATCTTCAATTTATCTACACTACAGATTTAGCTAATATTATTATAGAATTACTTAAAACAAAAAAACAAAATATTTCTATATTTAATGTTGGAAATAAGAAACCAGTTACTATTAAAGAATGGATTGAATGTTGTGCAGAAGTAGTTGGTAAAGAAGCTAAAATAATTGAATATGATTATAAAACTAAAGGACGAAAAGAGAGAGATTTCTTTCCATTTTTTGATTATAGTAATGTATTAGATACAAGTAAAATCAATTGTATTTATAGTGAAGAAACTGATTTTATGATGGGCTTAAAGAATAGTTATGATTGGTATTTAGAAAATAGAGACAGTATACCTTTTAAAGAAAATATTATACATAACGAAGATAAGATATTTAAAGAATTAGAAATTAATACTGCCAAATAATTTGAATAATGAAGAATACGTAGAAAGTTTAAATCCAAGATAGATGGGGAAGTTCATCTATCTTGTTTTGTATGTAAAAAAATATTCGTGAAAGAAGGAATTTAGAAAGATTTGTAGAATAAGTATTAAAGGCAGAATAATAAGGATATTTCCGAAAAAATCGGTTTGTAAATTATGAAGGTTATATAGATAATGATAGGAGTATGCTATGAGAAAAACAATATTATTGATTACACCAGAAAATAGAGAAATAAATAAATTTAGAAAAAAACAAGTCAATAACTTTATTCAAATCACTATGCCTTATTTAGCGGGATTTATTGATGAGTCAAAATACGATATTACTCTCATAGATGAATATAATCAGAAAATACCCTTTGAAGATAAATTTGATTTAATAGCTATAACGGTAAATACTCCTAATGCTTCTCATTGTTATGAAGTGGCAACTAAATTTAGAAACAAAGGATGCAAAGTAGTTTTCGGAGGGCCTCATACAACCTTAATGCCCGATGAAGCAATAAATTACTGTGATTATATTATAATAGGAGAAGCTGAAGAAACATGGCCTCAGTTTTTAGAAGATTTTTATGAAGATAAAGCAAAGAAACAATACAAGGCTGAATATGCAACAGCGTTAAAAGGAATTCCTTTTCCAAGGAGAGATCTTATAAAAGGAAGATGTTTTACAAAAGGAGCAGTTTTTGCTACAAGGGGATGTCCTTATCAATGTAGTTATTGTAATTTAAAACAAATATATTTTAATTCTTTTAGGGTTCGTCCAATTGAAGAAGTTATTGAAGATATAAAAAGTATAGATAAGAAATATTTTGTTTTTTGGGATGATAATTTTTTTGGAGATATAGAATATGCTAAAAGGTTGATGAAAGAACTATCCAGACTTAATAAGAAATGGGCAGCCCAAGTTACATTGGAGAGATGTGAAGATGAAGAACTATTAAAATTAGCTAAAAAATCAGGATGTATATATTTTTTTGTTGGACTGGAATCATTTTCTGAAATGAGCTTGGCAAGTGTTAATAAAACAATTAATAATGTAGATAAGTATAAAAGAATAATAAATTTAATCCATAAAAATGGAATTGCCATTCAAGCAGGAATAATATTTGGCTTTGATACAGACACAAAGGATGTATTTAAAAAAACACTTGAAGCATGCAATAAATTAGGTATTGATGGCGTTACTGCAAGTATATTGACTCCACTACCTAAAACACCTATATATGATCAATTGAAGAAAGAAAATAGATTGATATCAATGGATTGGACGTATTTTAATGGAAAAACAAGAGTAGCCTTTAAGCCTAAAAATATGACAACACAAGAGTTATTTAATGGGTATATGTGGTTTAGAAAAGAATTTTATTCTATGAAATCAATAATTAAAAGACTATCAGTTTCAAAAACAAATATAATATATAATTTCATAATGAATTTGGGTTACAAGTTTTCTATAAGAGAAACAAGACTTAGCAATATTGAGGTAAACAAGTATGATGTTTAACAAGGCGTTGTAGCTTGTTTTAATAAATAAATTTGGAGGGATCTGCAATGAATAAGATTTTATCTAAAAGATTAAGATTATCTATTCTAGTTATATTAGTATTATTGGTTTTAACAGGCTGTATGCCAGGTGATGGCTCATATAGTTTAAAGAAACCAGCTAACTTTTTGTCAGGTATATGGCATGGCTGGATAGCACCTATCTCATTAATATTTTCAATAGGCAAGAATAATATTAGAATATATGAGTCAATAAATACTGGATTTTGGTATGATTTTGGATTTTATGTAGCTATAATAAGTGGATTTGGCGGATTATCTCTATCTAGGAAAAATAGAAAAGGTGATTGAGAATGAGGGAAGAAATTTAAGGATAGATGGCATGAGCTATCTATCTTATTTTTATATATAAAGAAAAATCCTATAAAAAGAAGGAGTTCAGTAAGATTTATAGAATATTTATATAAGATAAATAGAGATAGAGTTTTCGATTAGGAATAATTCTAGAACTGTTATGTTTTTACTGATGATTTTACTTATTATTTTGTTATTTATAAATGAATCTGATATGATAGGCAAATATCAATTTAGTTAGAATGAAAAAGCAAGGAGGGAATTATATGAACAAGATAGTAGTGGTATACAAATCAAAATATGGTAGCACAAAAAAATATGCAGAGTGGATTGCTAAGGAATTAGAGGCTGATTTATTTGAATCCTCAGAGATAAAAGGCGAAAAGTTATCTGAATATGATTCAATAATATTTGGTGGTGGACTTTATGCTAGTGGTATTAATGGTATAGGAATTATTACAAAGAATTTTCAGGATTTAAAATCAAAAAACCTTATTATTTTTACTGTAGGGCTTGCTGCAACAGATGATAAAGACATTTTCAAACCAATTATTGAAAAGAATCTTACAGAAGAAATGCGTAAGGAAGTGAAAATTTTTCATTTGCGTGGGGGAATTGATTATAGCAAATTAAATTTTTTGCATAAATCCATGATGGCAATGCTTAAGAGAATGGTAGCTAATAAAAAGCCAGAGGAATTGTCAACAGAAGATAAAATGATGTTAGAAACATATGGTGAGAAGGTTGATTTCACCAATATAGAAGCCATAGAGCCATTAGTATCATATGTCAAAGGAATTAATTAGGGGGAAAAGATGAAAACATTATTTCTAACAGGTGGCAATAATGGAATTGGATATTATATGGTTAAGGAATGGCTACAGAATGGGAATTATGCAGCTGTACTTGACATGAGTTGTGATAATATTAACAGGTTAAAAGAAATCTATCCAGAATCTCTCCTAACTTTTGAGTCTGATGTATGTAATAAAGATTCAGTAAAGACTGCAGTTAATGATACAAATGCTAAATTTGGTAGTATAGATTATGTTGTGCATAATGCTTGTTTATGTTTATTTAAGAGCTTTGAAGAACATAGTAAGGAAGATTTTAGTAAAGTAATGGATGTAAATTTTTATGGAGCCATAAATTTAACAGAAGCTGTAATTCCTATTATAAAAAACCAAAGACGAGGTAAAATCTGTTTTACAAGCTCAGGTGTAGGCGTTACTGGATTTATAGACATAAGCTCATATGCATCTAGCAAGGGAGCAATAGAATCTTTTGCTAAATGCATGAATATTGAATATGAAGATAGTGGTGTGACATTTCATATAATGCACCCTCCTTTGACTGATACAGAATCATCCTCACCACTTCCAATCCCAAAAGAATTTAAAGCATCTCCTGAGAAAGTAGGAAAAGGGCTTATTAAAAACATAGACAGCAAGAAATTCATCATTACTCCTTCATTTGGTGATAAAATATCAGTGAGACTTAGTTATGCTTTTTCATTGCCAATGGGAAGAATGCTTGTGAAAATGACGAAGAAAGCAAAAGCGGATTTAAAGTAAAAATTAGGTAATATATTATACTAGGAAATCAAGAGAAAGGAAGTGGTTATCTGAATGTATTAAAGCATATTTATGAAGAATTGTCCTTACTAGGACTATTCCATGATAAAATAAATGATTTAGAAGAGATTAGAGATAAAAATGGGATTTATCTCTATAAGATGAAATATAACGGTAAACATTTAGTAATTAAGTATTTTGAAAAAGACGAATTTAGAAGGGAAATTGAGTATTATAAAATATTAAAAAACTTAAATATACCTACAATAGAAGTAGTAGGATATACAGAAAACACTTTGCTATTAGAGGATTTAGATAGGAGTTTATATTATCGGTTAGGGATTGAATCTGATCTTTCAGATATAGAGGTAGCAAAAGCTCTTGCATTATGGTATAAAAAGTTGCATCATAAGGGAGCAAAGTTCTTAAAAAATAATGATAGAAGATTCTATAAGGAAACAGATTATATCACAAAAGAAAATATAGAATTGATCATGAATAAGACAAATACTAAGGATAATAAAGTATGGAAACTTTTAATTGATAATTTAGATTTAATGTTTTTAAAAATCAAAGAATTTGAAGAAACCTTTACCTATAATGATTTTTATTGGACTAATCTAGTGGTTAGTAAGGACAAAAAAGAAGCCTTTATGTTTGATTACAACATGCTTGGTATAGGATTTAGATATAATGATGTAAGAAATGTTTGTTCTTCTTTATCAGATGAAGCTAGTAAGATATTTATAAAAGAATATGGCAGAATAAATCAAGAAGAGAAAGATATAGATGATGTTATTTCAACTTTAGTTAGTTTAGCACAAGCTTGTGAAAGAGATATATTTCCAAAGTGGGCACAAGAAGCACTGGATAAGGTCAATAATGGGAAGCTGTATAATGAAATTTTAAAAATACTTTAATATATAGGAGGGAGAAAAGTTTAGGGTTAAAAGATATGATTATTTGAGGAGGTAATTAAATGAAAAAAATAAGAATAGTTATTATTTTATGTATTATTACTATGGTATGCAGTCCTATAAATCAAGTTTATGGTAATTCACAATTTGTAAGTAAAAATCAAATATTTTATGATATAAAAGAGAAACAAGAAAATAATAATGAATTTGATAATGGCTCAAAGATAGAAAAGATAATAGTATCTGAGGAAAGTATAAATAATCTAGTTTTATTAGGAAAAATATGGGGATATTTAAAATATTATCATCCTAATGTTGCAGAGGGAAAATATAATTGGGACTATGAATTATTTAGGATTCTGCCTAAGGTTATAGATGCAGATAAATCCACTAGGGATAAAAACTTATATGATTGGGTAGAGAGCCAAGGGGATTTTAAAATTAGAGACCAAATTAAGCCAATAGCAGGAGAGATTAAGGTAGCTGCTAACTTAGATTGGATTACAAATTCAAATTTATCAAATAATCTTGTAACACAGCTTACTAATATTAAAAATGCAGAAAGAAAAGGAATTAACCATTATGTTAGTTTAGATTGGGGAGCTGGGAATCCAAATTTTCAAAATGAAAAGTCATATGAGGCAATGAAATACCCTGATGTTGGTTATCGATTGCTATCTTTATATAGGTATTGGAATATAATTGAATATTATTTTCCATACAAATATTTAATAGATGAAAATTGGGATGATGTTTTAAGGGAATTTATTCCTAAATTTATTAATTCTTCAAATGAATTAGAATATAATCTTACTGTTTTAGAGCTAATAGAAAGAGTTCATGATACACATGCAGATATCTATGGTAACTCTACATTACAAAATTATTTTGGGAAAAATCTTGCACCAGTGAAAATAAATTTTATAGAAGGTAGACCAGTAGTTGTAGGATATTACAATGAGTCCCTAGGGAAAAAATCTGGATTTGAATTAGGAGATATAATTACTGGAATTAATAATAGAACTATTGAAAATATAGTGGAGGATAATTTGAAATATTACCCTGCATCTAATTATCCTACAAAGTTAAGAAACATGAGCAGTGATTTATTTATGACTAATGATGACTTTTTAAATGTTGAATTTATCCGGGGAGATAAAAAACAATCATCTAAACTTCAATGTTATCCTATAGATGAAATTTTTGACAATAAGCCTAAATCGAATAAAGATCATTTCAAACTTATAAATTCTGATATTGGCTATATTTATCCCGGAACCATAAAAAATGAATATATACCGGAGGTAATGTCTAAAGTAAAAGATACAAAGGGATTGATAATCGATTTAAGATGTTATCCATCAGACTTTATTGTATTTACTTTAGGTAGTTATTTAATGCCTAAAAGCAGTGAATTTGTAAAATTTACTCAGGGTAATATATATGAACCTGGTGTATTTCATATGAAGCAGCCTTTGAAAGTAGGGAAGAATAATCCAAACTATTATAAAGGAAAGGTAGTTATAATAGTAAATGAAACTACTCAGAGTAATGCTGAATATACTGCAATGGCATTTAGAGTAGCACCTAACGCAACAGTTATTGGTAGTACTACAGCTGGAGCAGATGGTAATGTATCAGAAATTTATCTTCCAGGAGGGATTTATACAATGATAAGCGGAATAGGAATATATTATCCTGATGGTGGTGAAACACAGAGAATAGGAATAGTTCCTGATATAGAAATACATCCAACCATTGAAGGTGTAAAAGAAGGTAGAGATGAAATATTGGAAAAGGCAATTGAAATCATAAATGGGAAATAAAAAAACTACTTTAAAGGTGAATAAATATGAGATTAAGAGAAATAGAGCAATATATATTAGATTTATTTATTACTAAAGATAATGAACACTTTTATGAAGAAAGTGGAATTACTGTAAGAGGTACAGAAAATATAAAAAGAATTGGGTATTGTACAAATTTAACCCTTGATACAATAGAAGAATCAAGAAAAAATAATATAGATTTAATGATAACTCATCATGATGCTTGGGAATTTATATATGGGCTTAAAGAGGCTTGCAAAGAAAAGCTTTTGGAATATAATATCTCACATTATTTCAATCATCTTCCCCTAGATGACTGTGATTTTGGAACTAATAATTCTTTAATTAAAAAGTTGGGATTAGAAACTATTGAAAGAACTCATGAAGAAGATGGATTCTTTTGTGGACGAATAGCAGAATTTAAAGAAGAGATTACATTTGAAGAATTAGCTAAAAAATTAGAAAATATATTAGAAGAACCAGTGCAATCATGGAAGTTTAAGGACGAAAGAATAAAAAGAATTGGGTTAGTCTGTGGAGGTGGGGGATTTACTACGGACGTGCGAGAAGCAGTAAGAAGAAATTGTGATGTTTATATTACTGGTGAAAAGGTTTTATACACTATAGAATATGCAAAGTTTGCAGGTGTCAATTTAATAGTAGGAAGTCATACTTTTACGGAAGTATTTGGAGTTGAAAGTCTTGCTATGAAAATAAAAGATAAGTATAAGGATATAGAGATAGTTAGATTAAAGGAAGAACATCTAGAAGCAGTAAGAAATTCGATATAGATACCTAAAGTAAATATAAGAATTTTATAAACAGCAAATTATGGAGGAGAGAATTAAAAGCTATGATAATAAGAACAGAAACTACAGCGGATTACAGTAAGGTATTTCAGGTAAATTATGAGGCATTTAGGAATAGAGAAGATGAGCCTAAACTAGTAGAGAAAATTCGAGAATCTAAACAGTTTATTCCAGAATTATCACTTGTAGCAGAAGAAAATAATGAAATATTAGGTCATTTACTATTGAGTAAAGCAGAAGTTATAAATAAGAACATTAGTCACGAAGTTATAGTTCTGGCTCCAATAGCAGTAAAACCAGAATTTCAAAATAAAGGGATTGGCAGTCAGTTAATACAAGAAGGGTTAAGAAGATGCAGGGATTTAGGGTATGGTATTGTATTATTAATAGGACATCCTACTTATTATCCTAGATTTGGATTCAAACCAGCCAGGCGATATGGACTAGAGTTAAAACAATTTAATGTATCTGATGAAGTATTCATGGTGTGTGAATTGATAGATGGTAAACTAGATAGAATCAAGGGAGAGTTAAGGTATCCAGATACATTTTTTTAAATATAGATAAGACAATATATACATCAAAAATAAGGGGGCTTTTACATGGAAAAATTATTTGAAATAGCAGCTAGATTAGATGAAATGCAGACAAATTTAAGTAAGCTATCATGGGTTCAATATACATCAGGATATGATTTTGGAATAGAGAAAGCTTATAAAGAAATAAATGATTTTTTAGAGGACAAGAATAACTATGAGCTAGTATCAGAGTATATGAAAAGAGATTTAGATCCGGTGAATAGAAGAAGAGTAGAAATATTTTATAATACCATTAGATCATACCATCTAAGTGACGAGCTAAATGAATTAAATGAAAAGATTCAAAAGAAGACCAATGAACTTTCTATGATACTTAATACTTTTAGATTTAAATTAGATGGAAAAGAAGTTTCCAGTGTTGAGTTAACTCAAATACTATCTAATGAAGACAATAGAGAACTTAGGAAGAAGGCATATTTTGCAAGAAATCAAATCAATCAACCTTTGGTAGAGGGCGGATTTATAGATTTAATTAATATGAGGAAAGAATATGCTACTCTTTATGGAGATAAAGATTTTGTAGAATATAGTTTAAAGCAAAATGAATTAAGTCCAACTATATTTAACAATTGGGAAAATGAACTAAAGCCTTATATCGATAAATTAAATAGTAAAAGGCAAGAATATGCAAGGAAGTTTTTAAATGGTGATGAAATGATGCCATGGGATGAAGATTATATAATGGCTAAGATAGCTCCTATTCAAAATAGAACAGTAGATATGTCTAACTACTATGAGACATTAAGAAAATTCTTCCTAAACTTTGGATTAGATTTAGATAAGTTTAATATTACTTATGATATTTTCTCAAGAAAGAACAAATCTGAATGGGGATATAATTTTCCTATAAAGGATGGTGTAGATTCTAGAATCCTTGCAAATGTGAAGAATAAATACCATGAATATAAGGTATTGCTTCATGAAACTGGACATGGAATACATTCCTTCCTGCTTAAACCAGAAGAGATATTATTAAATCAAGGAGTAAGTGGAATTATTGCAGAGGGTATAGCTAATTTATTTGGAGGCTTCTTATATGATGAAATGTTTTATAGAAATTTCTTTGATAAATCTGTAGAATTACAACTTAAGGAACTGGCTGAATATAATAAGTTAAATTATTTAAGATTTATAGGGAGTATATTCTTTGACCATGAATTATATAGAAATGAAATTAATTCATTGCAAGATATAGAAAACTTATATTTTAAAGTATTTGAAGATTTATTTGGAGATAAACCATTTGATGATGCACCGCCATTTGCTTATAGAATCCATTATACAACTCATCCAATATATATGCATAACTACTTCATGGGAGATGTGACCTGCGAGATGATTAGAAAGGTTTTTTGTAAAAAATACGGCGTAAATAGTGTAACGGAGAAACCAAAGGAATTTGGAGACTTTTTAATCAATGAAGTAATTAATCCATCAGGACTATATAAATATGAAGAATTATTTCAAAGAATAAGTGGAGAAGAGTTTTCTCTAAAATGGTATTTAGAATAAAATCAAAGCGAAATTAAGATTATATAGGGGGTTACTATGGAGTATAATGGGGGAGCAGGAAAAAGAAAAGCCATTGCATATTGGAATAAAGTCAGCAAACTAAAAAAAGTATGTATAATCAGCATTGGATTATTTATACTAGGGCAAATAAGTATATTTTTAGGACTGGCAAAAGGGGTTGACATTGGCTTAAGTCTTTCAAGACCATATGGGGCAACTTCTTGGAGTGTTTCAAACGAACTAATTTATGCTTGTACGTATGGTCTTGTCAGCTTGGGAATTTCATTAATAATTGTATCAATAGTATTTATTACAATAGTTTTAATAAACTGGTTAAAGAGCGAATAGATGAGGGAATACTATGAAAAAATCAATTAAAGGCAGTAACAGAACTACTCAAATCATGATTATAGCATTAATTATACTTGAACAGGTCATAAAGATAATAGTCAAAGGTTATTATGGTGTAAAAATTCCAATAATAGAAAATATATTATACTTTGCACCTGTTTTAAATGACAACTATTCATATATAAATTCATTATTTAATCTTGGGTGGAATAGGTATTTTCATATAACTATAGTAGTATTTGTGTTGATTTTTAGCTACTATGCCTTTAAATATTTAGAGGTAAGGACTACAAATAATCCAATGATAAAAATATCAAAAATGTTTTTATTCTCAGGAGCCATATCTTCCCTAATAGATAAAATCTTTTGGAATGGGAGTTTGGACTATATATTATTAAAAGGATTTTTCGTTTTTGACTTAAAGGATTGTTATTTAACTATTTTTGAAGTGTTAGTAATTATGCTAGTAATAAAAAATTGGAAGAAAATTTCCAAGATAAATGAGATAGAGTTGTTAAAGGATTATATTGGATTTATCAAAAAGGATTTTCTATCAAGAGGAGAGTAGTTAAAAATTTTATTAATTATATTAAAAATTTACTGCCTGACTATGATTCAATAGTTAGGCAGTAATCCTTTGAATTTGTATATGATTAAGATTTGGTATTAAGGTCTATTTCTATAGGACCACCTATTTCTATACTATTAGCTTTTACAATAGAATCATAAGCTAATATTTCTACACCATTTTCACTAGCAAGCTTAACAGCCTCAGAAAATTTACTGTCCATTTGCCAATTTAGTCTAAATATAGTGGGACCTTTCATCTGAATTAGAAAGAGAATTATTCCTCTATATCCTTGTTTTATTGCTTCAATCATCTCTAAGGCATGTTTAGTTCCTCTTTCCGTGGGTGCATCTGGAAACATAGAAATATAATTGTTTTCTAAAGTTGCGCCCTTTACTTCAATAAAGCCCTTTTGATCTTTAGATTCAAAATATATATCATATCTAGAATTTCCAAAGGTAACTTCTCTTTTTAAACTTATTAGACTTTCAAATCCATTAATCTTATTTTCCTTAAGTGCTTGGAAGATTACAGAATTAGGAACTTGAGAATCTATATTTACTAGCATGTTTTCCTTCCAAACAGATATAAGGGAATATTTTGTCTTTCTATTAGGATTATGAGTACAGTCTTCTAATATTACCCTAGCTCCTGGTAAAAGTAACTCTTTACATCTTCCAGTATTTTTTACATGGACTGTTTCTTCTTTTCCATTTATTAGTACTTGTGCTATAAATCTATTAGGTCTTTTTAGAAAGACTCCTTCTATAATTTTTTTATATTTCATATGTTCTCCTCTTTATCTTTAAAATTCATTTATTATTTATTGTATCATTAAGGACAATATATATCAATTTTCCCAATAACAAGGAAATTTATTAAGAGTGAAGGCAACTTCTGTTCCCATAGTTAATATAATATCTATAACTATTATATTAGGGGTGAGGGAAATGAAATATATGTATATCGTAGATTATGAAGATGGATCTACACTTAAGGAAAAGGTTAATGAATGGATAAATGAAAACGAAGAAAATATACTAGAAATTATAGATATAGAATATAACCAAGAAGGAAATTTATACTTTGCAATAGTTTCATATTTAGAAAGAGGAAAGGAATAATTAAAAAAATATTGCTGGATAAAAGAAGGAATTTAGCAAAAAATGTAGAATAAAGTAATATATAATTTATGATAAAGGAGACTATAATGGAAAGATTTACACAAAACAGAAATTTTATGAAGTCTGGTTTTGCAGAAGATATATTCTCTGACCAGGAAAAAGAATTACCTCAACCACCACTACAAAAACCTTATGAGGATGGTTTCAAGGTATTCGAGTTACCTAGTATAAATAAAGATATAGTATTAAAGCAAGATGTACATAAGTGTATATCAGATAGGAAGACTCATCGTGAATACATCAAAAAAGCTTTAACAGTAGATGAACTATCATATCTTTTATGGGCAACTCAAAGAGTAAAAGAAATCAGGGGAGATAATTATGCCACAGTCAGGCCTGTTCCATCAGCTGGGGCAAGACATCCTTTTGAAACTTATTTAGCTGTTCAAAATGTAGAAGGGCTTAGAAAGGGCGTCTATAGGTATCTTGCAATGGAGCATAAGCTTTTATTTTTATATGAAGAGGAAGAAATAGCAGAGAAAATAACATCTGGAACTTTAGGACAAAAATTTGCTGGAACTGCAGCAGTTAATTTTATCTGGAGCTGCTTGCCTTATAGAGGGGAATGGAGATATGATAAACTTGCTCATAAGGTTATGCTTATAGATGCTGGCCATGTATGTCAGGCGTTATATATTGCCTGTGAGGCACTTGGATTAGGTACTTGTGCTATAGCTGCATATGATCAAGACTTTATGGATGAAATGATAAAAGTAGATGGAGAAGATGAGTTTGTAGTATATATGGCTCCAGTAGGTAGAATTTAGTGATAATATTATATCCCCCAGAGAATATCTGGGGGATAGTATTAAATTATTCAAGATTTATATATTAAATTGGGAAAATAAGTGATAAATACAATTTTTATAGAGAGATAATATTCTGCAATAATAGGAATTGTCCTTATTATTATGAATAATGGCAAACTTTAGAAAAAAGTCTTGCATTTAGTGATATCCATATGTTATTATAAGACAATTTACTTTTTAAAATCTAAATTTTATGAAGTAAAAAGGTATTAAATTTAATTAGATAGTATGAATAGGAGATGAGGAATATGGATTATGTTAAAGCTTATTATGATGAAAATTCTACTTTGGAGTGGGATAGACTTGATAATCCTTACTCAAGAATTGAATTTACTACTACAACTCATTTAATAGATAAATATTTTAAGAATATAAGTAATGTTATTGATATAGGTTCTGGACCAGGGAGATATTCTATAGAGCTTATAAAAAGAGGTTTTGATGTTTCACTACTGGATTTATCACAAAACTTACTTGATATAGCCAAAAAAAATATAGAAAATATATCTAATAAAAAATATGACTATTTCTGTAAATCTGCACTTGAACTTGATTTTATAGAAGATGATGCATTTGAATATGCTTTAGTTTTAGGCCCTTTATATCATCTTCACAATGAAGAGGACAGGCTCAAGGTAATAAATGATACATATAGAATTTTAAAGCCTGGTGGTAGAGCTATAATAGCTTATATAAATACTTGGGGAGCACTAAAGGCAGCAGTTTATGAATTCCCAGATGTTTTTGAGGATATAGGCCATTTTGATAGATATCTAAATGGGAATATAAAGTTTAGTAAGGAAGAAAGTTTTACAGAAACCTTTTTTACTACAGCTGAACATGCAATCGTAGAAGTGTCAAAGAGTAAACTTAAGATAATATCTACAGCAGGAGCTGAAAGCTTTTTATCTGGATTAATAATGGATGTAAAGGATTTATATAAAAGAGACATTAACTTATACAATAAATTCATAAAAAAGGCAGCTGAATATAGCGAAGAAGAGCAATATAGAAATACTACAGAACATTTCTTAATTGTTGTAGAGAAATAATCTATGAAATTAAAATTAATTAAGCTTTTAAAGGACAACAAAAGAATTTCTATATTAGAAGAGGTGATATTTAATGACAAATAAGAAAATAAGAGATTATGGAATTAATATAGGTAATTTTACAACAGGAAGTAATAATTCTATTACTGATGTAAAGGGAGTAAAAGTAGGACATACAACTTTAGATGATGGAGTTATAAAGACTGGAGTAACTGCAATATTGCCACATGAAGGCAATATTTTCAAAGATAAGTTAATAGCAGCCTGTCATGTGATAAATGGATTTGGTAAATCTACTGGTCTTATTCAGATAGAAGAATTAGGTACTATAGAAACACCTATTATTCTTACCAATACACTTAGTGTTGGTATCGCTCATGAAACTCTAGTAAGGTATATGCTAGCTCAGAACGATGATATTGGCAGTACAACTGGTACTGTAAATCCAGTTATTTGTGAGTGTAATGATGGAGTGATAAATGATATTAGAGGCCTTCATATAAAACAGGAACATATATATGAAGCTATAGAAAAATGTAATATTGAATTTGCTGAAGGAAATATTGGAGCCGGCACGGGTATGGTATGTTATGGACTAAAAGGTGGGATTGGTTCATCCTCTAGAATTGTTGAGCTAGAAAATACTCAATATACAATAGGGGTGTTAGTCTTGAGTAATTTTGGCTCCTTGGAAGACTTTGTTTTAAATGGAGACCATATAGGTCCTAAACTAGTTGAAAAGACTAAAGAGATAGATACAACAGAAGATAAGGGATCTATAATTGTAATATTAGCCACAGATATTCCTCTTTCATCTAGACAACTTAAGAGAATAATAAAAAGAGTTTATCCTGGAATATCTAGAACTGGAAGCTATACAGGTAATGGAAGTGGTGAAGTGATTATAGGATTTTCAACAGCTAATATAATCAAGCATTATGAAGAGAATGATGTAATTGATATTAGAGTAATTAATGAAAACAAGATAAATAAAATTTTCAAAGCAACAGTTGAGGCCACTGAAGAGGCTATATTAAACTCATTAATATGCTCTACTAGTTCCATTGACAGAGATGGGAAACAAGTGTATTCCTTAAAAGATTTAATATAAGAAATTTCTCTAAAAGTACTATGTAAGATAGTTTTTTGAAACTTATGTAGGTTAAATTTTCTTTAAAAATCAAAAATAAGTGAAAACTTCTATATGGCATATAAAAAATATAACCTATGTTAGATTTTAAATAAAAGATAGACTAGGAGTAAGGATATAGTACACTCTAAAGTTATTGCGGAATGGGGGAAGGGAATTGAATCAAGAGGAAAGAATGTACGTTGTTGGAAATCAGAAGATAACAATACAAGAAGAGATAATTGGAAAAAGAATTCTAGATATTGGTGGCGGTGGAGAAGGCATAATAGGTTTATGTTATGGAGATAGGGTAATTGCCATCGATCCAAGGAAAGATGAATTAGAAGAAGCACCAGATGGACCATTAAAAATAGTTATGGATGCAAGAGAATTATCTTTTCTAAAAAATTCATTCGATGCTGTAACGTCATTTTTTACATTGATGTATATTAATAAAGATGATCATGAAAAAGTATTTAAAGAAATATATAGAGTATTAAAGGATAATGGAGAATTTGTTTTGTGGGATGCCATAATACCAGAATATGATGGTAGCATAAAAGATATTTTCGTAATCCAGCTTGAAATAGATACACCCATTAAAATAATTAAGACTGGCTATGGGATTTCAAGAAAGGATAAAGATCAAGATGTTGAATATTTCATCAGTATTGGAGAAAACCTTGGCTTTGAAGCAATAAAAGTAGAATCTCAAGATAAGGTATTTAAAATAATATTTAGAAAATAGAAAGATGATATAAGATGATAGGTGGAAGATTAATAAAAGGTAAGAGGTGAAAAAACTATGAAAAGAATTGGAATTATAGGTGCTATGGCTCTGGAAATTGAGTTGTTAAAAAACAATATAAACATTAATACAAGTAAAAATATTGCTGGATTTGATTTTTTCTTAGGTGATATAGATAATAAAGATGTAATCATAACTCGCTGCGGAGAAGGTAAAGTAAATGCAGCCTCATGTACACAGATTTTAATCGATAGATTTGGTGTAGATAGTATTATAAATACTGGGATTGCTGGTGGATTACATGAGTCAGTTAAAATCTGTGATGTAGTAATATCTAGTAATGTGACACATCATGATGTAAGAAAGGGCCAGATGGAAAATTGCTTTCCTTATAGGGAGTGCTTTCAAGCTGATGAAAAGTTAATTGAATTTGCTGTCGAAGCATGTGAATCACATCATAGTGAAAATTGGAATTATCACATTGGAAGAATAGTAAGTGGAGAAAGCTTTATTCAAGATATTGAAATAAAGAAAAATCTACTTAGAGATTATTCACCACATTGTGTTGAAATGGAAGGCTCTGCAATAGGACATGTTGCTCATATAAATAATATACCTTTTGTGGTCATCAGAAGTATATCAGATAATGCTGACGATGAGGCTACGATTAGCTATAATGCCTTTGAAACTATTGCGGCTAATAAATCAGCAGAAATAGTTTTGAGTATGCTACAAATGTTGTAGGTAAGGAATATTCTAAGTATAAAAATTGGAGTGAAATATAATGAAGGAATCGAATTTGAAAAACGGGCAAGCTTTAACTATTCGAACAGCAAAAAAGGAAGATGCCTTGAACCTGATAAATTACATAAATAAAATAGGTGGAGAATCAGATTTTCTTACATTTGGTAACAATGAATTTGATATATCCATTGAGAAAGAAGAAGCTATACTTGAAAGTTATATAGATGCAGAAAATAAAATATACCTTATAGCTGAAATTGAAAATGAAATAGTAGGAAGTTTAAATTATAGTGGAGGTATTAGGCAAAGGACTAAGCATACAGGAGAATTTGGAATTAGTGTTGCTAAAAAATACTGGGGACTAGGAATAGGAAAAGAGTTAATTAGATATATGATAGATTGGGCTAAAGAAGGTAATGTAGTGAGAAAAATTAATTTAAGAGTAAGAGAAGATAATGAAGCAGCTATAAATCTATATACAAAATTAGGGTTTAAAAAAGAAGGGATTATATCTAGGGATTTCCATGTCGACGGTAAGTACTATAGCTCTATATTTATGGGATTGGAAATTGATTAGATATTATGATCTTTAGTGTTAGTGATTTACTTTATATATAAGTTTAAAATAAATTGTAAAGGAAGGATTAGGATGAAGCTTAAATTCGGTAATTGCTCGGTGCAGTTTATAATATCTGATAGCAGATTGTATCGAGCAGATTAATTAGTTATCAGTAAACTGCACTTTTTAGAAAACATTTAATATATTTTAAAAGGAGTGTAGTTTTATGAATCTAGAAAAATTAAAAGAAACTTGGAGATATGAAGAACAATATTCATTTAAAGGTTGGGATTTCTCTCATATAAATAATCGTATGGAAGAAGAAACACTACCATGGGACTATAAAAAAATAGTTGAGTCATATGTTAATGAAGAAAAAATATTACTTGATATGGGAACTGGTGGAGGGGAATTTCTTTTATCTTTAAACCCAACAGAAGGAAAAACTTATGCAACAGAAGGTTATTTGCCTAATATAGAACTTTGCAAAGAAATATTAACTCCTCATGGGATTGAGGTAAGACCAGTTTATGATGACAGCAATTTGCCATTTGAGGATGATTACTTTGATATTGTAATAAATAGACATGAATCTTTTTGTCTGTCAGAGATTAATCGTATTTTAAAACCAGGTGGAATTTTTATTACTCAGCAGGTCGGAGGTACGAATAATAGAGAGATATCAAAGTTTTTACTAGGAGAGTATCCTAATATAACTGATATTGAATTGAATCTCGATAAAATCTTGATGGAAGCAAAAAATATTGGAATGAAAATTATTGATGCAGGAGAATATTTTCCAAAAACATATTTTCACGATATAGGAGCATTTGTATTTTACGCAAGAATAATTGAATGGGAATTTCCAGATTTTTCAGTAGAAAGATGTTTTGATAAACTTATTGAGTTACAAGTTAAGCTAGAAAAACAAGGATATATAGAAACATTAGAACATAGGTATTTTTTAATAGCAGAAAAATGACTTAGGAAAATTAACATGAATTTCAAAGGCTTAGCTAGATAAGGCTAAGTCTTTGAAATACTTAGATATATATAACTCAATATCATAATAATAAATTTAGTAGTAGCAAGCAACGGAGCAAGTTATTTATATAATATTCAGATTTTAAAATGGGGGAAAAATGATGAAGGATAAGAGAATAGATATAGGAGTTAAAGCATTAATTTTTAATGAAGATAAATTTTTAGTGATGCATAATAAAGGAGTAGAAGAGGATCTATGGGAACTGCCAGGGGGACGTATGGAATTTGGTGAAACAGCAGAAGAAACTTTAAAACGAGAAATGCTGGAAGAAACCGGATTAGCAGTTAAGCCAATAAAGTTACTAGACACATGGAGCTTAATTAGAGAAGACTATCAAATTGCAGGCATCATTTACTTATGTCAATTTGAAGAAGGAGAAGTAAGATTATCAGATGAACATGATGCATTTAAATGGATTAGTACAGATGAGGAATCACTGCAAATGATGTATGATGATTTTAAAATAAGAATGTTAAATTGGAATTGGGATGAAATTAGAGGGGGAAATTATGTATATAGAGTTAGATAAGGATGAGTATCAAATTGTAAGAAAATATTTTAATTTTAATTTTCAGATTCCTGCTATAGCAGTTATCAATAAAGATTTTCCAGGAAAGATTTATGTAGATAATAAAGAAAATCCCAAAGGGATAATTGTGTGGGCTATATCAAGATGGGCTTATGCATATTTTGAACTAGAAAATTTAAAAAGGAATAGAAAATTTTTTAAAGAACTTATGATAAAAGAAATAGCACCTATTATAGATAGCTTAAAAGAGCAGTATTTTGAAGTGTATTCCCTGAATGATGATTATGATAAAATATTAGAAGAAGAAATAGAAGGATTTTGCCTATATAATAAACACTATGAAAATACATTTATCTTAAATGAAGAAAAATTTAATAGATTAGACCTGAAAAATATTGATGGAGATGTACTGGAAAAGAGTTTTCCAATTATACCAGAAGAATATAAGAATCATTTTAAAATAACTGGGATGAATAAAGAAACAGAGGGCATGATTTTCATAGTTGAGGAGAAAACAGTATCTCAGTGTGTAAATAACGGATTTGAATATGATAACAAATACTTTATAGACCTTGATACTTTTAATGAAAAAGAAAGAAATAAAGGTTATGCGTCAATAGTAGCATATGAATTAATAAAAAAACAAAAAAATAAAGGTATGAAACCGCTCTGGGAAACTAGGGAAGATAATATACCGTCTTTACGGGTAGCTGAAAAACTTGGATTTGAAAAATCAGAAAGATATCCTGTGTATATATGGAAGAAAGCAATTAAGAAGTAAAGAAATTTGCCTAATGTTATGCTAGGTAAAAATAATAAATGCTTGGGAGATATAATATGGTGAAGTTTACTTTAGCTAAAGAAAGAGATATTAAGAAAATCAGTGATTTTATAGCAAGATTAAATAGAAAAGAAGAAAGTCATATTGCTTATTGTGGTGATGATAGTGAAGAAATAGAGAATTCATTAAAAGAAGATATAACGGATATTCAATTTGATAAAAGTTTTGTAATCGCTACAGAAGAAAATAAAATAGTTGGTGTATTAGGATTTGATGCAGATATGGAAAGGAATAATGCTGAAATCTGGGGACCTTTTATCGAGAATGGGAAATGGAGCATTGCAACTGATATGTGGGACAAGATGTTACAATTGATTCCTAAGGAAATAGTAACGACTAGTATGTTTTTCAATAATAAAAATTATAATTGCCTAAAGTTAGCAGATATCCTTGGTTTTAGTAAAAATAGTGAAGAAATCATATTGGAATTTAAAAGAAGTGATTTAAATAATTTAGATGAAGTATGTTTGATAGAATTGGCTGTAGAGGATTTTGAATCTATGAGAGAGCTTCATGATAAAACTTTTCCCAATACCTATTATGATGGAGAAGAAATAATATCACGATTAAATAATCATAGAAAAGTATTTGTTTGTAAAGAAACTAAGGAATTAACTGGATATATTTATGTTGAGGCTGAGCCTGAATTTGATGAAGGAAGTATTGAATTTTTTGCAGTGAATGAATCACAAAGGGGTAAAGGAATAGGATGTTATTTATTAACCATGGCATTAAGATGGCTATTTTCATTTAATTCTATAGATTCGATTAGTCTTTGCGTTAATTCAAAAAATGAAAAGGCAATTAATCTATATAAAATGGCAGGTTTTAAAGAAAAACACCAGTTAAGTTACTTCATAAAGAGGGGATAGGAGGAGCTACATGAAATTGATTTTAATATTTGGACCACAAGCAGTTGGCAAAATGACAGTTGGACAGGAACTTGAAAAAATAACTGGACTAAAGCTTTTTCATAATCATATGACAATTGAATTAGTATCCCATTTTTTTAGCTATGGTTCAAAGGAAGGAAAAAGGTTAGTCAGTTTATTTCGCCAAGAAATATTTGAAGAAGTAGCAAAGAGTGATTTGGAAGGATTAATATTTACCTATGTATGGGCATTTGATATGCAAGAGGATTGGGATTATATAGATAAGGTATGTAATATTTTTGAATCTAGAGGTGGCGAAGTATACTTTGTAGAGCTAGATGCAGAGTTAGAGGAAAGATTAGAGCGGAATAGAAGTCCTCTTAGATTAGAACATAAACCAACTAAGAGAGATATAGAGTTTTCAGAAAGAGATTTAATAAGCACAATGGAGAAACATAGGCTGAATTCAATAGAGGATGAAATTAAAAAGGAAAATTATATTAGAATAAATAATACAGAGTTAAGTCCATTAGAAGTAGCCCAAATGATTAAAAACAGGTTTGAATTATAAATGCACTGAGTATAAATATAGTTAAGATTATAACTTAGCAGAAAGAATGGAGGGACATAATTGAAAATATATATAACTAGACACGGTGAAACCAAATGGAATAAAGAAGGAAGAATGCAGGGATGGCAGAATTCTGACTTAATCGAAAATGGTGTTGAAGGTGCGAAAAAACTTGGATATAGATTAAGAGATATTGATTTTGATTGTATATATTGCAGTCCTTTAGGTAGGGCTGTAGCTACAGCAGAGCATATTAGACAAGATAAAGATACAGAAATAATTTTAGTTGATTCTCTTAGGGAGATGGGATTTGGAAAATGGGAGGGAATGGGGCATGATACTATAAAGGAATTGTATCCGACAGAACATTTTAATTTTTGGAATAGACCTCATTTATATAGTCCAATTGAAGGAGAAAGTTTTGAGGAGTTATTTGAAAGAGTGAAAGGTGTACTAAATCAGATAATTAACAATTCATCATTAGAGAATGTTCTAATAGTATCTCATGCAGTTGTTATTAAGGCAATTTATGCTATTATAAAAAAATATCCTTTAGAAGAGCTATGGACTCCTCCTTTTTTACAAGGCACTTCACTTACTATAGTTGAAGTGGAAGAGAATGAAATCAATATCATATTGGAAGCTGATACTTCCCACCTAGAATAATGGGAGAATGGAGGGATAATTAATGTTTAGGCATGTAATTGATGATAATATTGAATTAAGATTAGTTGACAGGGATCATTCAGAGGATATGTTTAAATCAATCGATTCAAGTAGAGAACATTTGAGAAAATATTTACCATGGGTTGATATTACTAAATCTTCAGATGATACGAAAGCATTTATAGAAAGCAGTAAAAAGCAATATGCTGCAAATAATGGTTTTAATGCTGGTATATGGTATAAGGGACAGTTTGCAGGTGTTATAGGATATCACGATATAAATCATAGTAAAAAAGAAGTGAGTATAGGCTATTGGTTAGATGAAAGATATATAGGTAAAGGAATAATGACAAAAGCATGTAGAAAATTTGTTGATTATGCATTCAATACCTTGGAATTAAATAGAGTAGAAATTAGATGTGCAGAAGATAACCTTAAGAGCAGAGCTATTCCAGAGAGACTTGGATTTACTAAGGAGGGTGTAATCCGAGATGGAGAATTGCTTAATCATGGCTATGTAGACTGTGTTGTCTATGGAATATTGAGAAGAGAATGGAATAGGTAGCATTACTAAATTAAATTTTACAAGGGGGCTACATTATGGCAAAGTTAGTTAATCTGCAAATTAATCAACTTCCAGAGGCTAAAATCATAGGTAAAGTTATATATCTGAAGATGGATATGAAAGAAAATCCTATTCCTGAATTTTGGAAGAAGTGCTTTGAAGATGGTACTTTTACTAAATTAGAAGAACTAAAAGAATATCATATTGACAGTTCTTATGTCGGTTGGATGGGTGATTTTGGAATAGACAATGGAAAATTCACATATATTTGCGGCATGCTTATGAAACTAGGAGCTCCTGTACCAGAGGGATTTATTTATAAAGATATTCCTTCTTCAAAAGTAGCAATAGGATGGATTCAAGGAATGGAAAAGGATGTTTATCCAGTATCCCACGAGTTTACACAAAAAGCAATGGAAGAAAAAGGATATAGGTTAGATGAATCTGCTTCTTGGTGTATGGAACTATATAATTGCCCAAGATTTACAACTCCAATGGATAATGGAGAAATAATTTTAGATTATTATATACCCTGTGAGACAGTATAAACTATATAATAGAAATATCCTATATTCTTAGATATTGAGAGCAAGACATGCGAAAGGATATGATTGTAGTGGAAATACGTAACAATATAAATAATAAAAAGACTAATCAGCCTAAATATATAGATATAGATACAGGTCTACGTTTAAGGAAATTTGATGGTAAATTTGATTTTGCCTTGGAATGGTATAAAGACGAGGAAACAGTGAAACTAGTAGATGGAAAAGATGCTGAGTTATATGATACTGATAGACTTAAAAGGATGTATGATTATTTAAATGATAAGGGAGAACTGTATTTTATTGAAGTTAATATGGGCAATGAATATATCCCAATAGGAGATGTGACATTTTGGAAAGAAGATATGCCAATAGTAATAGGAAATAAAAATTATCGAGGGAAAGGAATAGGATACAAAGTTATTAAGGCCTTAATACAGAGAGCAAAGATACTGAATTATGATAAAATATATGTTAATGAAATATATTCATATAATATATCATCACAAAAAACCTTTGAAAAAGCAGGATTTAGAAAGTACAAAGAAAATAAAAATGGATATTCCTATATTTTAGAGTTAAAGTGATGATATACAAACTCAAAATTGAAGAAATTAGAAATTAGTGCAAAGTTAGAGAAGCATTTTATAACATAATAAAGATGGGGATTTTATAAAAGGAATGAATAGAATGATAATTGCTTTAGATTATAAGGAGGAAATATAATGGAAATACAACCAATAATAAAAACTGAAAGGTTAATATTAAGACCATTTGAGTTATCACACTCAAAGCGAGTATAAGAGCTAGCTGGAGATTCAAAAATATCTAAAACAACATTAAATATTCCTCATCCCTATGAAGATGGCTTAGCAGAATCATGGATTAGTACCCATAGGGATAATCTAAATAGTGGAAAAAATATTACCTATGCAATAGTCAAAAAAGATACTGATGAATTAATCGGATCTATAAGTCTTATGCTAAATAAAACTCATAAAAAAGCAGAATTAGGATACTGGATAGGAGCTCCTTATTGGAGTCAAGGATATTGTACAGAGGCATCTCAAAGTATTATTGAATTTGGATTTAGAGAATTATATCTGAATAGGATATATGCCCTAGCAATGGTAGAGAACGCTGGGTCATGGAGGGTAATGAAGAAAGTAAAGATGAAGTATGAAGGAATCCGTAGACAGAATGTTATTAAAGATGGAGTATCCATAGATTTGAAAAGTTATGGAATTCTAAGAGAGGATTTTTATAGACAACACAATAGATAGCAATTGCTATCTATTTTTTTATTATTTATTGAATAATGAAGATGAAAGTGCTAACAATATTTATAATATAATGGGAAGGGCGTTGTTTTAAATGCTGATTAGTTATTTTATGAGGAAAATTGTATTTTGGCAAAATCGTAATAATCGAGAACATGATAATGAGGATTATTTAGACAAAGACATATCAAGTAATTTAGAAGAAAATATAGAATTTTTTAAGGCGATTTTAGGTAATAGTAATGATATAAAAATACATGAATTCATGTTTGGTGATTGCTGTGAGTTTAATGGAGCACTAATATATATTGATGGACTTGTAAATAATCTTGAAATTACAGAGAGCATATTAAAACCTATTATATTAAATAAAGATTTTAAAGAAGATATGATGGAAAATTTAAAGATAAGAGATTTTAAAAAATGTATTATTTGTTCAGGAGATATTGGGGAAAGCAACAGATATTCAGATTTATTTAAAGGATGTCTTTCAGGAAATACAATATTATTAGTAGATAATTTATCTATAGGATTAATTGTTAGTACAAAAGGATGGGAGAAAAGAAGTGTTACAGAACCTCAGACAGAATCTGTAGTTAGAGGACCAAGGGAAGGTTTTACTGAAGATTTTAGGACAAATACCTCTCTTCTAAGAAGAAGAATTAAAAGTCCTAGATTCAAAATGGAAAATATGATAATTGGGAAAAAAACATACACACATATATGCATTGCGTATATAGAAGGAATAGTAAAACCAGAAGTACTTCAAAAGCTAAGAGATAGATTAAGGAATATAGATGTGGACTCTATAATAGATTCAAGTTATATAGAAGAATATGTAGAAGATTATCCATTTTCAATATTTTCAACAATAGGATATAGTGAAAAACCTGATGTGATTGCTGCCAAAATACTTGAAGGACGCGTTGCTATAGTAGTAGATGGAAGTCCTTTTGTACTAACAGTTCCAATGCTATTTGTAGAAAGTTTTCAAACAGCAGAGGATTATTATGTAAGACCAATATATGCATCTATCATTAGAATGATGAGATTCTTTGCATATCTCATTGCAATATTTGCAGTTCCAGGTTTTATCGCATTAACGACTTTTCATCAAGAATTAATTCCGACAACTCTTTTATTTACAGTAGCAAATGCTAGAGAGGGAACCCCGTTTCCAGCTTTATTAGAAGCATTAATAATGGTAATATCCTTTGAAATATTGAGAGAAGCTGGTTTAAGATTACCTCGTCCTATAGGTCAAGCAATTAGTATAGTAGGTGCTTTAGTCATGGGAGATGCTGCAGTATCTGCTGGAATAGTGGGGGCACCTATGGTTATAACTGTTGCAATAGCAGCTGTAGCTGGATTTATAATACCAGAACAATCAGATTCTATCTCTATACTTAGGATAATTATGATGATACTAGCATCTGTATTGGGAGGATTTGGGATAGCCATAGGATTTTTAGGTATGCTTGTACACCTATCTATATTAGAACCTTTTGGTATACCATATTTTGCATCTATAGAATTTTCAAAAGATCAACAGGATAGTTTTGTTAGATTACCACTTTGGATCATGGAGGATAGACCAGAGGAATTAACTTATATAGACAAGAATAGGAAAAAAACTTTTATTCCTCCAGACGGAGAAAATAATAAAGAAAAATAGAGGGCAGCATATGAAAATAAAAAAAACAAAATTATTTAAAATCATTATAATTATATCAATAGGATTTATTCTAGTAGGATGCTGGGATAATAAAGAATTGGATACTATTTCAATAGTAACTGGTGTTGGTATAGATGCAGCAAATGATGAGGATAAAATTGATCTTATATTGCAAATAGGGAAAATAAACAAAAGTAATTCCGATTCATTTAGAGGTGAAAGTGTTACTGATGATTCAATAATTTTGGCAACAGAAGATAAAGGTATATTATCTGCCATAGATAAGCTTCAGAAGCAAACTACTAGAGATTTATTTATGCATCATAATCAAGTAGTTATATTTGGAAAAGAGCAGACAATAAAAGGAATTCAACCTTATATAGATGCACTTCTCAGACAACATGATATGCGAATGGAAACCTTAGTATTTATGGCAGAAGGTAAGGCTAAGGATATTCTTCATAACACTATGGAGCAGGAAAAGATATCTTCTTTAGGAATTACTAGAATGGTTGAAGCGGCTAATAGGTATTATGAATCTTATTCAATTAGAATACTGGATCTTACCTCTATGATAATTGATAAAACTACAGCTCCTGTGATTCCTATAGTGAAATTACAGGATAATGGAGAATATTTAAGGCTATTTTTATCTGGATTGGCTGTTCTTAATGATGGAAAACTCATTGGTCAATTAAATGAAACCGAAACTAGGGGATATACTTGGATTATGGATAAATTTAAAAATACTTTTATAGAGGTAAATATAAAAGAGGGTTTTTCAAACCTAGATATAACCAATATTAAGCATAAGATGAAACCTGAAATTAGAAATGGAGGTGAATTAGTGATATCCTTGGAGATTATTGGAGATATAATAATTTCTGAGATACAAGGATTTAATAATATGACTGTGAAAGAGGTAACAGACATATTAGTGGAAGAAGGGAAAAAAACAATAAATAAAGAGATACAAGCTTGTTTGAATAAAAGTCAAGAGTTAAACGCAGATTTTCTAAGATTCGGTGTGGAATTCTATAAAAGATTTCCTAAAGAATCAGAGCAAATAAAAAATGATTGGGATAGTATGTATCCAGAAATTAAATTATCTACAAATATTAAATTAAATTTAATAGATACTGGTAAGATTGTAAATTCTTTAAATATGAAAGAGGGAAATTAGATGCAAATAGACAAAGGGAAAATTTCAGGGATTCAATTTATGTTTACTGTAGCTTGTTTTATACAATCTTCATCTTTGCTGACATCGTTTTTTACATCTATTACAAAGCAAGACTCGTGGATAGTTGTGATATTAGGCTTTGTAATGTCAATACCTTCTTTACTGATATACACATACATTATGAAAATATTTCCAGATAAAAATTTAATGGAGATTAATAATATAGTTTTCGGTCCTATTATAGGAAAAGTGGTTTCAGTTCTGTATTTATGGTTTTTCTTAACATTATCCGCTTTAAATACAAAGGACTTGGGAGACTTTGTACAAAAAACAACAATGCAAAATACTCCCCCCATAATTATTTTAGTAGTATTTATTTTATTATGTGCTTGGGCGGTAAGAAACGGAGTAAAAGTTGTGACTAGATATAGTATGTTTTTTACATTAATTGCAATATTAATAGTTCTATCGACAATTTTTTTTACTATAAACCAAATGAAAATAGATAATTTTTTACCTATGTTAGAACAACCTAAAATGGTATATATTCAGGGGACTCATATTATATCAACTATTCCTTTTGGAGAACTTATAGTGTTTTTAATGATTAATCCAAACTTAGAAATTGAGCCTAAGAAAAGAAGAAAATATTTTTTTTATGGATTTATAGTCGGAGGTCTGACTCTATTAATTATAGTTCTTAGAGATACGGCAGTACTAGGAAATACAATAAAGATATTTGCTTTACCACCTTTTGAAACTCTTCGGCTGATAAGTATACATTCTGCACTGAGTAGAGTGGAAGTTCTTTTTGCAGTTAGTCTAATTATGCTTATGTTTTTTAAAATTTGTATATTATACTATGTTACAGTTATGAGCATTGCATATATATTTAAACTACAATCATTTAAATCTTTGGTCATAAGTGTAGGAATAATTATTATAATATATTCCTTTAATATATATCCTTCTATAATAGCACATATTAATTCAGCAAGTAAAACAGCTCCGTTTGAATGGTTTATGTTTGAAACCATTTTACCGCTTATTACCATAATGGTTGCCAGAATTAGAAAATTACCTAAATTGAAAAAAGGAATGATTTAATGTTATATGTGTTAGTAGTATTTATAATAATAGGATTTATGGATTTGGGAGGATTAATAAAATCAAATAAAAAAAAACAATTTAAAGTAACTCTTTTAGTAATGGCTGTAGCTTTCATTTTATCTACTCTATATGCATTAGATTATAGATTGCCTAGCCCCATGCTTGCATTAGACAAATTTGTCAGAGAAGTGTTAGGATTAGGGTATTAATAAATAACTATAAAAATTGGTTCTTGATATCAAATTTTATAGTTATTTATTTTTAGCTACTTTTATTAAATTCTTCAGCAAGTATTGCCAAAATATTGTATAATTTAGACAATGACTGCTATCTTAGTTTGTTAAGGGGGAGATTCTAATGAATATAGAAACCTTTTCAGAGGCATTGACTAAAGTTTATATTGATAATCCATGTAGAATTCAGGCTACTGCTCTATGGAAAACACTTGAACAAATTGGTAATTTCCATAGCAATTTTACAATAGAAAAAGATGAGGTGAAAAGTTTAAAGCTTTGGAATAAAAGAATGTTACATACATTTTGGAATACAAATAAAAATTATATAGATGAGCAAGATTTAGGGCAATTTAATATGATTCTGGTTCATCAATCTCAATTTAATGACAATATAAAAGAACAATTCCCTAATAAAAAATCATATTTCAAGCTGCTACATAATAATAAAGATATTATAGATATCAATATACCAGAAAACTATTATATTAGAGAAGTTGATATTAATACAGAGATACAAATGGTTTCAGATTTAATATGTAATTGTTATGATGATATCAAGCCAAATGTGGACGAAGTACTAAAATGGACGAAACATCCTGTATTTCATAATAATTTATGGATATGGATAATAGAGAAAAAAATAGAAAAGCCAGTTGCACTTGGAATTGCTGAACTAGATATGAATATTAAAGAAGGAGCATTAGAGTGGATCCAAGTATTACCATCTTATCATGGAAATAAACTAGGTAAGGTATTGGTTATAGAGCTATTGAAACGGTTAGAACCATATGCTGACTTTACTATAGTCTCAGGAGAAGTAGATAACATAACCAATCCGGAAAGACTATACAGAAGCTGTGGGTTTGTTGGAGATGATACTTGGCATATTATGAGAAGATGACATAGATGAACTATATTAATAAGGAGAGAGATTATTAGTGATATAGCAATATTTTCATAACGAGTAGGAAAGCTCTACTTTAATGCCCTATATTAAGCTTGACCTAATTGAGTTTTAAGCAGATTGCCGAAATCTTTGATTTCGTGCAAGTTGCTTATGCACTGGGCAAGAAGAGTTACCTATAATGCTTTATTAGAAGATTTTCTTATAGAATTTATAGGCTCTGTAAACTAAATATGAAAAAATAGTACAATATCTTCATAGAATTGCTCTAAGTTTCTTTGGATTGCTCTAAATTTCGCTTTGCATATGATAAAGCTTCGTCTATGAAATCATCA
>NZ_JAHLOH010000038.1:0-58610 GCF_018917285.1 Tissierella carlieri
TGATGATTTCATAGACGAAGCTTTATCATATGCAAAGCGAAATTTAGAGCAATCCAAAGAAACTTAGAGCAATTCTATGAAGATATTGTACTATTTTTTCATATTTAGTTTACAGAGCCGAACATATTAAATTTGTTATTAAATAAAACATTTACGTTTGTTTATATTATATCAAACTTTGATAAAAAAGTCACTAACTCTTTTTATTAAATATATAAAGGACTAGTCTTTTTAACTAGTCCTTATAACTTCTTTTAAACTATATTAACTTCTTTACTTCCACCATAGCTTTATCATAATCTGGATGATTTGTTACTTCCTTTACATATTCTACATATCTAACTACATTATCTTTATCAAATATTACTATACCTCTACTTAGAAGTCTAAATTCCTCTATTACAAATCCATAATTCATGCCAAATGATAAATCCTTATGATCAGATAAAGTGATTACTTTATCTATATTATTAGCGGAACAAAATCTTTTCTGTGCAAAAGGTAAATCTACAGAAATAGTTAGTATAGTCACATCTCCAAGCTCAGTTGCTGTTTCATTAAAGTTTATTGTTTGAAGCTCACATACACCAGTATCTAAAGAAGGTACTACTGATATTATCTTTACTCCATCCCCTGCATCTTCTAAGGTAAATGGGGATAAATCACTTTTTAATACAGTAAATTCTGGTGCCTTATCTCCAACCTTTATTTCTTTTCCTAATAATGTAACTGGATTTCCTCCCATAGTCACAAGGTCTTTTCTTTTTTCCATAATCTATTTCTCCTTTCATTGGTATCTAAAATAATTGATTTCCCAATGAATTTACCCTGAAATAGTCGGAACTAATCATTTGATATTATTATATTTCCGTAGATTTAAAACCTTTACCCTTTACTTCTACTACATCAGTTATAGTGAAAAAGGCTTTTGGATCTACTTCATTGACTATTTCTTTTAATTTAGCAATCTCACGAGATGTAAGAATACAGTATATAATATTCTTATCTTCATGAGTATATCCACCTTGACCCTTTAGAAATGTAACTCCCCTATGCAACTGTTCTATAATTGCAGTTGATAGTTCTTTGGATTTCTCTGATACTATTACTACATTCTTCTGTACATTAAATCCAGTTTGAACCTTATCTAGTATTTGATATCCTATATACATAGAAATCAAAGTATACATAGCAGCTTTATATCCAAATAGCAAGGATGATAGAGTTATTATAACAGTGTTTACCATCATCAAGCCTGTCCCAATATTTACATTAAGCTTTCTTTTAAGAATTGCAGCTATAACATCCAGCCCTCCTTGGCAAGTACCATTTCTAAACATTAATCCCATACCAAGTCCATTTAATACTGCTCCAAAAACTGACCCTAGAAGAATATCTTCAACTATAAAGTATTTAGAAATATCTTTAGTTATTGTAAGCCATGATGAAAAAACAAGCATAGATATAAATGCATAGGTAATAAACTTCTTATCTATCATTCTGACACCTACTACAAATATAGGAAGATTTATTAAAAATACTGATATTCCTGCTGGCATCTCTGTCAAATACTGAGTCATTATAGCAACGCCTCCAACTCCACCACTTAAAAGTCCATTTGGAACAAAGAATAAATTAAAAGCTAGAGAACATAGTAAGTTTCCAATTACTATGAATAATATTTTTGTAAATATCTCCCTAATTCCTCCTAGTTTTGATTGTGCTACATCAATTGTTTTCATTTATAAACTCCTCATTTTTATAATATATTGGTGGTAAATGTATACCCAAATAATACTACTTTATCATACAAATATCAATTGTTACTTATAGATTAATCGTAATAAAATAAAAAATCCACTCATATAAATAAGGAGATTTTTTATTTTATATTTTAACTTATAGTTCTGATATAATTAGTTGCCTCCTTGGAAACATCTAAGATCATCTTTATCCATCTATCTTTATTTTCTTTCGTAAATCTTGATTTTGGACCTGAAATTGAAATACAAGAAATAATCTCATTATTAACTCCAAATATTGGAGCTCCAATACAACTAACTCCTATTTCTCTTTCTTCATCATCTAAACCATATCCTTGCTTTTTTATAAGATCTATCTCTTCCATTAATTTATCCTTGTCTGTAATTGTTTTATTAGTATATTTTATTAATTCAATACTATCTAGTATATGCTCCTGTTTAGATCTAGGTTGATAGGCTAGTAGAATTTTTCCTGCACCAGTACAATGTAATGGAGCTGATACGCCTATTTTAGTAAACATCTTTAACAATCTATTACTTTCTTCTTGGGCAATATATACAATTTGGTTATTGTCTAAAATAGTTAAGTTAGAAGTTTCTCCGGTCAATTCTTTTAGCTTTCTTAGATATGGTTTTAGAATAATAGAAATATCATTTTGTTCATAAGCTCGCATTCCTATTTGCCATAGCTTCAACCCTAATTTAAACTTTTTAGTCGTTTCATTTTGTTCAATTATATTACATTCTTTTAAAGTATTTAATAAATGATATGTGGCGCTAACCCCATAGTTCAATGCCTCACTTATCTCCGTTACTCCTAATTCTTTTTCAGATAATGCCATGTAATCTATAACATCAAAAGCCTTAATAACTGATCTTATAGTTTTCTTTTGTTTTTCTTCTACTTCATTAGTCATATTGTCCTCCTGATATTCAACATTTATCTTATGGTATTTATTTACTATTGGTAAATTATTATACCATTTAATATGCTCTTTTACCATATTTATCTTTATACTAATTAAAGGAGGCTGTTTTAAAATTATAATTTTAAAACAGCCTCCAGATTAATGATATATATGATGTATTTCTAGTTTTTAATTTAAGCCATTAATTCTTTTAATAACGTAGTTATCCCAGCTCCAAGCTCACTGTTTTTGCCCATTCTGTACAATGTTCTCTCGATTGCAGAGATTGCACTTACCATATCATGTGTATCGATATTACCCATATGTCCGATTCTACACATTTTTCCAGCATATGCTGCTAAACCTCCTGCTACCACTGCACCTTCTTCTGCTAATATTTTTCTGAACTCAACATCATCTATTCCTTCTGGATATATTGCATTTGATAATGTAACTGCTCTATGTTCTTTATCTGCTAATAATGTAAAGCCCATAGCCTCTAAAGCTGCCTGCATTGCTCTTGCATTTTTTCTATGTCTTTCATATCTATTTTCTATTCCTTCTTCTTTGATTATTCTTACTGATTCTTTAAGTGCCCAAATCATATTTACTGCTGGTGTAGCAAAGTATTTTGAAGGATCATTCATAATTGGAAGCCATTTATCAAAATCAATATAATACTCTGGAATTCTTCCAAGTTCTTTTCTTCTCTCCATTGCTTTAGGTCCTGCCCATACTATTGCAAGTCCTGGTGCTACTCCAAATGCTTTCTGTGACCCAGTGATTAAAATATCTATATTCATATCATCTACATACTCTGGTTCAGCTGCAGTAGCACAAACTCCGTCAACTATATACATTGTCTCAGGGAACTTTTTCATCATTTCACCAATTTCTTTTATTGGAGCACAAACCCCTGTTGATGTATCAACATGAGTTACTGTAATAGCATCATATTTCTTTTCACTTAATTTTGCTTCAATATCTTTTACAGGTACAATTTTTCCCCACTCACTGCTTATCACATCTACATTTATACCTTTTCTCTCTGCAAGATCAATAAATCTATCTCCAAAGAATCCATTTGATACAATAAGTAAATTATCACCTGATTTTAAAGTATTTGCTATACCCATTTCCATTGCCATTGTACCAGTTCCTGCAACAACGAAAACTTCTCCTTCTGTTTTCCATAGTGTTTTCAAATCTTCAACAAGTTCTTTAAAATCTTTAATAAAGTTAGGATCTCCAAATGCAACAGTTTCCCTACCCATTTGATCTTGAATTGACCTTACTACAGGTGTAGGTCCTGGGATCATTACTAATTTACGATTTTTCATTATTATTTCCTCCCTTTTTACTATTGTTAATTATTATTCTACCATGTTAAATATAATGAATCAATAAGTAAAATTATTTTTTGACAAAACTTTACATAATAAGCTACCATTTTCTAAGATGGTAGCTTATTATGTAGTATATATTTTTATTATTGAGGGCTACTTACAGCTTTGGATAGTGCCATTTCTTCTTTTTTTCTTAATCTTTTATGCAAGTAGGTTGTAAACAATGGGCATAAAATAGCTGTTACTACACAAGCTGCTGCAACTTGAGCAGTGGCAACTGTGGCATACATAGCAAGGTTAGGGTCAACCCCTCCAATTGCTCCAGGAGTTGCTACCGCATTACCTGCAGTGTTACCGACTGCTGCTCCAACTGCAGTTTTTCTTTCTTTCCCAAAAAACCAATTATAAACCCAATAACATACAAAACCTGTTGTCAGAAGAGAGGTTAATCCTAATATTATTCCAGGTACTCCCGCTTTAACTACATCCATTAAATTCATTCCTGCCCCTAATGCAAATCCATTAAAGGGAATAATAATAGGTAATCCTTTTTCACATAATTCTCTAATATCTTCATCTAAGTTTCCTAATAACATTCCAAGTAATAAAGGAACTAATACTGCAACTATTGACATAAATGGAATATTTGCCATACCAGTTAATCCAAGAGCTATCATAGTAAAGAATGGCCCATCATTAAGTGATAATACAGAAATCGCCCCAACATCTGTAGGCTCTCCATATTGTCCAGCTAATATCGAGTACATTACACTATTAGAGTTTGTAAGAGCTGCAATTATAGCTAATGGAGTAATACCTAAAACACCTGCAGGTCCCCATATTTTACCTACAACTACACCTATAATTACACCTACAGCAAATTTAGTTAATGTAAGTACTGAACCCTTATAAAAAGGTAATCCTATCTGTTTTACATTGATAGAAGCACCACAACAAAAGATGAACATTCCAACAAATGTTGCTGCTCCCTTATTTGAAAATAGCGCTGTAGTAAATCCGCCTATAGCTAAGAATTGTGGGAAAAATGTATTTACAACTGCCCCTAATAATAATGGTATAACCATTAATCCGCCAGGGAATTTTTCAACAGATTTAAGTATCTTCATTTAATAAAGCCCCCTTATCCTATATTAGATTAATTACCATTCCACATATATGCATCAAATTCTTGAGGTGGGAAAGCGAACTTTCTCTTTTTGCTATGTGTTAATCCTGTTTCAACCATCATCTCTGCAATTTTAATGGCTACAGTTACAGGATCAAGTACTGGTAATCCAACTAATTCTTGAAGAGCTTCATCATATCCGCATAATCCAGCGCAACCTAATATTACAACTTCTGCTCCATCTTCTTCTACAATTTTCAAAATTTCATCTTTTAATTGATTTAATGTTTCTTCTCTATCTGTAACACATTTCTCTACATTTACATTAATAGCTCTAACTGAAGCACATTTATTTTCTAGTCTGTAAAGACGAACTAAGTCTTCTTGATAAGGGATAAATTGTTTTAACATAGTAAGTACAGTATATTTATGTCCTAGAAGACCTGCAATAGTTTGAGTCCCTTCTGAAATACTGATAACTGGAATCGAAAGTGCTTCTTTCAATGCGAAAACACCTACATTTCCAAATCCAGCAAGCACCACAGCATCTGGTTTAACTTCCTCTACCTTTTCTAATATTGCTCTAATAAATGACCAAACTGATTGATAATCTGCGAAACCACAGTCAATATTTTTTGTTCCTTTTGGATTAGTAAGAGGAATAAGTTCTGTAGTTTCTTTAGCCTTACGTGCTGCTGACTTCATAATAATACCTGTTACGATTTCAGAGCTGTTAGGATTTGCAACTAAAATTTTCATAAACACACACACTCCTTTTAATTGTTTTATATTATTTTAAACACCAGCTATTATTAGAACTAATAACAGTGTTGTTAATACTACCTAATTTTTCTATCTCTATTATCACAGTATCACCATCATCAATAACCTTACCATATCCTCCAGGGGTTCCTGTTAAAATAATATCTCCCTCATAAAGCGTCATAACATTAGATATATAGCTTATTAGATATGGAATATCGAATATCATGTCCTTTGTATTTCCCTTTTGAACTATATTTCCATTAACTATAGTTCGTATCTCTAGATTATGACTTTCTATATCACCTACTATTTCATAGCTAAGAGGTAAAAAAGTGTCAAAGGATTTAGCTCTTGTCCACTGTATATCTTCTTTCTGCAAATCCTTAGCAGTTACATCATTAGCCATAAGATAACCCCATATATATGAATCCGCATCTTCTACTGAAATACATTTGCCCTTTTTACCTATTACTATAGCTAACTCAGCTTCACAAGTTAAAGTTTCTATCATTTGATTTTTTATTATAGAATCCTCATTACCAATTATTGCTGAAGGAGCCTTTAAAAATATCAATGGTTTTTTTGGTATACTGGCTCCATCCTCTAAAATTGTGTCCGAATAGTTTAATCCTGTACAAATAATCTTTTGAGGAGTACAGGGCGGTAAAAGATTTATTTCATCAATATTTATAAAAGTATTACTTTTTTCAAAGTTAGAAAAAGAGTTGCCATGTAAGATTTCTATGTTTTCACCATGTAAAATCCCATATTGTACTTGTTCCTTATGAACGAAACGAATATATTTAATCATTATAATCACCTCTTTTTTCGTTCTATATATATTCCATAACCTTGATTATTCATGATTTCTCCATGTTTCATTACTACTTCACCTCTTACCATTGTAAGTATTGGCCACCCTTTAAATACTTGTCCAACATAAGGGGACCATTTTTCCTTTGATTTAATATCCTCTTTAGAGTACTCTTTGATTAACTCCATATCAACTATGACTAAATCCGCATCATGACCAACTATAATTGAGCCTTTTCTATAATTCAATCCATAGAGTCTAGCTGGATTAAAACTTGTAACCTCTACAAGCCTTTCAAAACTTAACAGTCCCTTATTTACTCCATTTAATAAAACCGGTAGTAAAGTCTGTATTCCTGGTATGCCATTAGGAGCTTTCCATATATCCATCAATCCTACATCTTTTTCTTTCTTTTCATAAGGACTATGGTCTGATCCAATGGTACTAATATAACCTTTATCTAATAGTTCCCATAGTCTCTTTCTATTACTTTCATCTCTCATAACAGGAGAAAACTTCAAGTATGGTCCATATTCCAAAATATCAGTGTCTATAAAAGTTAAAAAATGCGGACATGTTTCAGCATAAACTTTAACCCCTCTCTCTTGAGCTGCTTTTATTTCCATTAAAGCACTCTCCATACAAGTATGTAGTATTATCCCTTTAGCACCAGTTACTTCTAAATAATAAATTGCTCTCTTTACTGCTTCTAATTCTCCAACTTCACTATGAGACTCAATATAAGCCATAGGATCATTTCGTTCTTCTATCTTTAATCTTCTTTCTTCCAATTCAATCAATTCATTATTCTCAGCATGAATCAATGCAATTCCATCTACTTTAGCTAGTTTTTGTAAAATATCATATAAAGCATCATCTTTAACATACGGAAAATCTGCTACAGAGAAACACATAAACATTTTAATTGATGTTGCACCAGTATTCTTCCATAAAGACTCTATTATTTCAGTATTTGTAGCAGTTCCTCCAGCGTGGATTGCATAATCAATATAACCCCTTCCTTTATAAGCTCCAATAGTAAACTTGTAACTCTCCTCATCTACTATTGGCGGTATATTCATAGGATGAGATATTGCAGTAGTAATGCCTCCAGCTGCTGCAGCTGCTGTACCACTAGGAAAATCTTCTCTATTAGTTATCCCTGGGTCTTGAAAGTGAACATGTCCGTCTATAACTCCTGGAATAATAAATTTTCCTCTGGCATCAATTATTTCTAATGCATCTAGAACACTATCTTCACTTAAAATAGAGTGTATTTTTCCATCCTTTATGGCAATATTTCCTTTAAATCTTCCACTATGAGTTACTATAGTTCCACCTTTAATCACTTTGTCTATCAATTTAAATCACTCCCTTTAAATGCTCGCGCGTACATTTTGGCTAAAAAATAATAAGTATCATTTAGTAAAAGTATTCAATTGTTTAATTCTAGACTAACTATTGTGTTCGCGCGTACAAACTTAAATAAAAAAATATATTTTTTATTCTTATGCAAAATTATTAATTTAAAAATCTTTTAATAAAGCTTTGAATCCGCATAAAAATATTAGTTAAAATTATAAATCATAATCATCTATTTCTACAGATTGTTAATTATGAGTCATAATTTTAACTAAATTTTAACATAGTCGTTAAATTAAAGCAATACCAAATTAAATAATGATACTAAAATATTTTATCATATCTTATATAATTCTCTTTTATATAGATATCACAAGCCACATCTATTTCTCCCTTATGAATTTCCCTAGGTCTATAAAAGTACTTATAAAAGTTATTAGCCACTACAGCTCCTAGAAAATAAGGTCTAGCAGAAACTATTCCATCTATAGTTCCATCAAATAAATAGCTTTCTATCTCTTTATTGATACCATTTGTAATTAGTATAACATCATCCTTAAGTCCTTCTTTCTTCAAAAATTCACCAATATAATCTGCATGATAGGGAGCATATATCGCAATGGGATTATACTTGTAATAATATTTACTTAATGCTTTATAATAGCTTTCTTTAGACATCGTATCTAATCCTACATTATACTGTTCAATAAGAGGATATTCTTTTAATTTTTCATGGAAACCCCTCATTCTTTCTTTGCTCAATTCATACCCTTCGTCATAGGATAGAATTAATATTTTTCCCTTCTTCATCATTAAGTTAGCAATATAAGCGGCAGAATAAGTACCTAGGTTATAATAATCTGGCCCCACATGACAAAGTTCACTATTTTTGTAAATCATATCTAGAGTCATTAAAGGGATATTTCTTTTCTTACATTCCATAGTTACAATTTCCATATTTTCTTTACTTAAAGCACTAAATATTACTCCATCTACTGAATTTGTTTCTATTACCTCATAAAACTGTTTAATCTGTGTTTCACATTGATTTTTATCTATATTTATGTCAGTAAAAATCACTTTAATTTCTAGGTTATATCCTTGCCATATATTTGATGCTTCCTTTATCCCTTCATAAGTCTGCCACCCATAACCTTCATCTACGGTTGCAATAATAAATGCATATACTTTTTTTGTATTTTTTAGAGCTAGAATAGTAGCAGCGCTATTAGCAACATATCCCATCTTTTCAGCTTCTTTTAGTACAAGCTCTCGAGTTTTTTCGCTAACATTTTGACCTTTCAAAGCACGTGATACTGTGGCCCTAGATATATTTAATTTATCAGCAATATCTTGTTGTGTAACCATTTCTAAGCTCCTTTTATAATAAATTATATATTTTTATTATAAGTCAAATCTTTCCAAATTTAAAGTCAATAATAAAAGATACTCCCCTTTCAGTATTAAATACCTTTAAGAGAAGTATCTCCTTTAATTAAGCTTTTATTTTATCTTTGCTAATGCTTCAAGAAAGGCTTCTACATCTTCCTTATACACATATCCCATAGTACCTACTCTAAACATATCATCAGCAATAGGGTCTAGTCCTCCATTTACTACTATCCCTTGTTCTCCTAGAGCTTGGACTATTCCTTTAGCTTTTCCTGGAGCATATACTGCCGTTAAAGTTTTAGAAGCGTATTTTTCATCTTTGGGAAATATACTATATCCAAGTTCTTTAACCCCTTCTATTATTCTCATTGTATTTTCAGTATGTCTCTTATATACATTATCTAATCCTTCTTCAAATATCATTTTTAGAGCCTCATCTACTGCAAACACATTATATACAGATGGAGTATTTGGTGTTTGATTTTTTTCTTGGAATGCTCTTGCCTTCTTTAAATCAAAGTAGAATTTTGGAATATTAGAATTTTCTACTGCCCTCCAAGCCTTATCATTTAAAGATATGAATGATAATCCTGCTGGTACCATAAGTGCTTTTTGAGAACTTGATAAAACTACGTCTATATTCCATTCATCCATTCTCATTTCTAGTCCGCCTGCTCCACTTACAGAGTCTGTTATTAACAATATATCGCTATCTCCTAATGCTTTACCAAATGCTTCTAAATCATTAGATATTCCTGTTGCACTTTCATTATGAATTATAAATACTCCTTTAGTATTAGGAGTTAGATGATCCATCACCTTACCAACGTCTGCCGCTTCACCTAAATCAAATTCTACTCTAATAACTTTTAACTGATAAGCTTCTGCCATATCTGCAAACTGCTTGCTAAAAGTTCCTAAAACTGGTACTACTACTTCATCTCCAAAGGAAAAACAATTTTGTATAGCCGCTTCCATGGCCCCTGTTCCTGATGATGTTAATATATAGACTTCATTTTCTGTTTTAAATAATTTTTTTAATCCATTTCTTACTCTTTCATGAATTTCACAATATTCTTTGGATCTATGGGATATTGATTTTCTATTCATTGCATTTAAAACCCTATCTGGGACCGCCGTTGGTCCTACCATCATTGATATTTCTCTTTTCATATTTATTCCTCCTTTTTACCATGCGTAAAAATCATTTACTATTGTTAAAACCATTGTAACTCGTTTTAATAATTATGTCAATATATAAAGATAAAAAAGACCTTCTTATTCCCATAAGAAGATCTTAAATCTAGTATCTATTCTTCATTCCACCAATCTACATTTCCTAGTTGCGGAATACTTTTAGATTTGAATGTTGGATTTTTCCCCTCTCTTAACTGTCCAACGTAATCCTTTAATACTGCAAATACTATAGGAGATAATTTAGTTATTACCAATAAATTAATAACTGCTAAAATACCCATAAACACATCTGCTGTATCCCATACTAATGAAAAACTACTTATTGAGCCAAAGAATACCATAGCTAAAGCTAATATTCTATATCCAATTAGAAACACTGGATTTGTATCTAAAAATTCAATATTTGTTTCTCCATAATAATAATTTCCAATTATTGAGCTATAAGCAAATAAAAAGACGCATATTGCAATAAAAGTGCTACCCCAAGAGCCTACTTGGGAAGCTACAGCTGCCTGTGTAATCTGTACTCCTTTGAGTCCTGATGAATTTTCAAGAACTCCTGATAATAATATTATAAATGCGGTAGCACTACATACTAGAAGGGTATCTACAAAAACTCCAATACTTTGTATAAAGCCCTGCTTTATTGGATGCGATGTATCTGCTGTTGCAGCCGCATTTGGAACGCTTCCCATCCCCGCTTCATTTGAAAATAATCCTCTTCTAACACCATTCATAATTGTTACGCCTAGTGTGCCACCTGCTATCTGTGTAATCCCAAAAGCATTCTGAAATATTAATTTAAACATAGATGGAATTAAAGTTATATTTTTTATCATTATGAATATGGCCACCCCTATATATAAAGTAGCCATAATAGGTACTATAATTGCAGATACTGAAGCTATTCTCTTAACTCCACCAAATATTATATATCCTGTAATAATAACTAAAATAATCCCAGTAATAATTTCTTTAATTCCAAAAGCTTCATTAAATGCTCCTGCTATAGTATTGGACTGCACAGTATTAAATACAAATCCAAAGGTTATTGTAATTAATACTGAAAATATTACTCCAAGCCATCTCATATTTAGACCTTGCTTAATATAATATGCTGGTCCTCCTCTGAAGGTTTCCCCATCTCTAACTTTATAAATTTGTCCTAATGTGCTTTCAACTAAACTTGAACCTGCACCAATTAAGGCAATAATCCACATCCAGAATACTGCTCCTGGTCCACCTGTGGCTATGGCAATAGCTACACCAGCTATATTTCCAGTTCCTATTCTAGAAGCAGCAGATATACAGAAAGCTTGAAAGGATGATATTCCTTTCTTACCATCTCTCATTTCTGCTTCCTCTGTCAATAGACCAATACTATGACTTAATAGTGTAAATTGAGAAAATTTGCTTTTAAAAGTAAAGTAAACTCCAAGTCCAATTAGTAAAACTATTAAGATATAAGAATAAAGCCAGTTGTTTAATATTGAAACAATTTTTTCAATGCCTTGTAACATAGTATACCTCCTTAAGTAATGTTATACTGTCTATTGATATTGCATTACTGCTCTAAAGTAATATTGAATATTTTTTTATTATACTATGTTTCATTAAATATTGCAAGTTTTTTATATTTTGATTCTTTTATTGAATTATACTGAATATTCAGCTTTATCGTGTTATTTTTTATTTTTTTGCAAAACAAAAAGAGAGGAACTCTCTCTTTTCTTATACTCAAGTTGCACATATCGTCTTATACATTTTGAAGAAGGTATAAGTAGTATCAATTTCTTCTTCTGTTAGTTGATTAGAACTAAGGATTTCCGTATACTCTTTATCTTCATCTTCAAATATTTTCTCCATCCTAAACACATATACAAGATTAGTAGCTTCATCTCTTACTAGATTTAGAGCCTTAATAAATTTTATCTTATCATTTTTATAGATTTCTCCAGCAATCTTAGCAAATTCTATTGTAAACTCTCCAGAAGGATTGCTATATAGTTTCAAAATTTTACCCAATTCTTCTATATTTCTTGAATCATAGTCTCTTATATATGCAAAGATTTCATTTAATTCCTCTGGTTTTCTTGATATTTCATTCCAATCAATCCAATATAGCTCTTCTATATCAATTTTTTTCACCATTATTCTCCTCATGGTCAATATCTTCTACATCCTCTACATTTATTACATCTTCAACAATTTCTACCTCTACTTCTATGGAATCCTCATTATCATTGGAAAATTTCCATTTTTTATATACATTTAGCTCATCTGAGATTTTTTTAATTACATATGCAATTACGGCTAAATCATCAATAAATCCAGCCACTAAGAAATCCGGTATTAAATCTAATGGATTTACTAAGTATAACAAAGATATTATTATCATTATTATGGAGCCTTTTGATATTTCTCTATAATCTCCTCTCATCCAATCCTTAAGTAAATCTAAAAACAACTTTATATCTTCCCAAACTTCCATCAGTGTTTTATTGCCTTCTACCTTTTTCTTAGTTGAATTCAAGAGATTTTTCAATCTGTCCCTATCAAAATAAATTGTATTAGCCTTTCCCTCTAATCTTCTTAAAATTTCTTCAACATCTATCTTCATTTTCAAACCTCCATCTTAAGTTTCCTTCATTTCTTTATCTATAGCTCTATCTTAATTATACTATAATTTTAGCTTTTTTATCCCTAGTTTAATTTAATATTTTTGATTTCAATTATAATATAGTAAATAAAAATATAAATAAAATTTTACGAAATATTGTAAGATAGCATTTTTAAAAATCTATATAGATCAAGTTCTTTCTACAAGATCGAAATTAAATGAGAATTCTCCTATATGCCATAAAAGATTCCAATCAGATTAATGAACCTGACTGGAATCCTTTATATTTTAATTATTGACCTTTATATGGATTTGTAATTTTTCCTTCTTTAAGCTCTTTAATAGCTTCATTTACTTTGTCTTTCACCTCTTGCTTTATATCTTTTCCCCATTGCATATCCAGTACATCGTCTGCCCATCCTAGTGAAGCTCCTATAGGCTTAAGCTCACCATTTATTAATTGCTCAACAGTCTTTTTAAATAATCCCGGAGTATTATAAGTAACAGATGAAATAACAGTATCTGGGGCAACATCGTTTTGTGGTGAAATATATCCTACAGCTTTAACACCCTTTGATTTTGCAGCTTCTATTGAACCTAAACCAACTTGATTAGCACTACAGAAAATAACATCTGCCCCAGCTTCTGCCATTGCAAGAGCAGTTTCCTTACCTTTTTGTATATCCTCCCAAGAGTTTACATAGGTTTTTGTAACCTTTATTGAAGGATCAATAGTTTGTGCTGCTACTTCAAATGCATCTAAAGTACCAGCTATGACTGGAAATGGGAATGAGCCAATAGCTCCTAACTCTTTACTTTCAGTATTCATAGCAGCAACTATACCTGCTACATATCCGCCTTCCCATTCTCTGACACCGATTCCACCAACATTTGGTTCTTGACCTTCTTCACTATTTATAACCATATAGAAGGTATTAGGAAATTGAGGTCCTACTTTTTTTGCTGCATCAAAAAACTGAGTTCCATGAGCGAATACTAAATCATACCCCTTTGTTCCATAGTCTGTAAATACAGCCTCAAAATCAGCTTGCTGAACAGATTCTATATACTCCATTTTTATACCTAAATCCTTTTCTACTAGCTTTAATCCTTCATAAGCCGTAGCATTCCACCCCTGATCATTTATAGGTCCTGGTAATAATAATACTATTTTATAATCTTTCTTTCCATCTGCTGTAGTAGAAGCATCATTATCTTTTTTTGATGAACAACCTGCTAACAAACCCACTAAAAGCACTGAAACTAGGAATAATGCTAAAATTCTTTTCTTTATAAACATTTTTATTCCTCCTTTAATTTTGTATACATTTTGATTGTAACAATGAATAAAGTATCTAAGCTCCTCCCTTCCCTTTGTAATTACTTTTCATATGTTCTTCCAAGCGCCTTTGGAGACGTAGTACGTCCAACAATTCCTGTAACTGCCACTACAGTAAGTAAATATGGAAACATCAGAAGAAATTGATAAGGTATTCCTAGTCCTGCCATTTGCATTCTTATTTGAAGTGCATCTGCAACCCCAAATATTAGGGAAGCCATTAATACACCTTTGGGATTCCACTTCCCAAATATTACAGCCGCTACTGCTATAAATCCTCTTCCTGATACCATATTGTCTACAAACATATTAAATTGCCCAAGTGATAAAAAACATCCTCCAAGCCCCGCCAATGCACCAGATACCAATACACATATTGTTCTTACTTTATTTACAGGTATACCTACAGTATCTGCTGCCATTGGATGTTCTCCTACTGTTCTAATACTAAGTCCTATAGATGTTTTATAAAAAATATAATAAGATATTGGTACAAGCAAAAATGCTATATATACAAGTATGGTTTGTCTGAAAAATATTTCGCCTATTATTGGTATATTTGAAAGGATTGGAATATTCACTGGTTCAAAAGCTTTTACAGTTATAGGCACAGTAGTTATTCCAAATAATGCTCTATAAAAAAAACTAGTAAGCCCTATAGCCAAAAGATTTATTGCAACACCACTAACTATTTGATTTATTTTAATTTTCACTGTTATAAAAGCAAAAAGTGCAGATATTAAAATTCCACTAAGTATTGCAACCAAAGCCCCTATCCAATAGCTTCCAGTAAAATAAGATCCTACTACTCCTGCAAAAGCCCCAACTAACATTATGCCTTCCAAACCTATATTTACTACTCCAGATCTTTCTGAGTACATTCCTCCTAATGCAGCAAATAGTATTGGTACTGAAAGCCTAATGGATGCAGATAATAATGCAACAATAAATGTAATATTTAATATATCTTTCATTAATCCAACACCCTTTCTTTACGATTTAACATAAGTTCAATCTTAGGTCTTATGGCATTTCCCCCTAGCACAAATATTATAATTAAAGCCTGGATTATGCTTACTATATTTGCTGGAACTCCTACCCCTCTTTGCATTGAATTTGCTCCTGTTTGAAGCATACCAAGAAGTATTGATGATATAATCACACCTACAGGATTTGCATTACCTAAAAGTGCTGCTGCTATCCCATCAAAACCAACATTTTTAGAGAAATTATCCAAGAGTCTATGGTGAATACCATTTATTTCTGTAAAGCCTGCTACTCCTGCCAAAGCTCCACTTATGACTAGAGAAATTATTATATTTTTTCTAATATTTATACCTGAATACTCTGCACCATCTGGATTATGTCCTACGGCCCTAAGTCTATAGCCAAAGGGAGTTTTCCATAAAATAATATATACCATTATTGAAATTATCACTGCTATAATAAAACCTATATGTAGTCTAGTGTCGGAAACTACATAGGGAAGAAATGCATTTTCTCCTATTAAATCCGTTTGTGGATAAAAACCGCTTGATTCTCTAAGTGGTTTATCCACTAAATAACTAATAAAATATAATGCCACATAGTTAAACATTATTGTGGTAATTATCTCAGATGAGCCAAATATTCCTTTAAGTATTCCTGGTACCATTCCCCATATTCCACCTGCTATTATTGCTGCCAATAAGCAAAGAGATATGGTGATAAACGGGCTAAGATGCCCAGTTTTTAGCCCTACAAATACTGCCGCCATAGCACCTGCAAACATTTGTCCTTCCCCGCCTATATTAAATAGTCCTGTCCTAAAAGCAAATGTAAAGGAAAGTCCTGTTAATATAATAGGTGTAGCTTTTACAAAAATCTCAGCAATATTATAGATGTTTGTAAAATTCCCAAAGATTAAATATTTATAAGCTTCTAGCGGATTAACCTCTATAAATAGTAAAAGTACGCTCCCCATCAGCAACGCTAATAATACTGAGACCAGCGGTATAAAAATTGTCAAAATTTTATTCCTATTAAAGACTTTACTTGAGATTTTCTTATTAAGATAATCCTCGATTTTGTTCACAATTTTTCCTCCTTTAATTAGCTCCCGCCATCATTAAACCTATTTTGCTTTCTTCAAAATCATTCTTATCCATCTCCCCTACTATACTGCCTTTATAAATTACAGCGATTCTATCAGATAATAGGTTAATCTCTGAAAGTTCTGTAGAAATTAACAGTACTGCAGTTCCTTGCTCCTTAGCTTTTATAATCTGTTGATGAATAAATTCCGATGCTCCTATATCTACTCCTCTAGTAGGCTGCACAGCGATTAAGAGTTTTGGCAATTTATCTACTTCCCTTGCTACGACTATTTTTTGTTGGTTTCCACCTGATAGTTTCCTAGCTTCAGAATTTCTACATGGAGTTTTAATTGAATATTTTTCAATCATATGGTCAGCATGTTTATTTATTGTATTGAAATCAAACAAAAGTTTTTTTCTAAATGGAATCTTATAATAATCTTTCAATATAAGATTCTCACTAACAGAAAAATCTAATATTAATCCTCTTTTATGTCTATCTTCTGGAATATAACCTACACCTCTTTTTATTATTTCTGAAATGGACTTCCCTTTAATTTCCTCACCATTTAATAAAATACTGCCTGAATTCCCTTGAATTAAGCCAACTATTGCCTCTGCCAATTCTTTTTGTCCATTACCATCTACTCCAGCAATGCCTAAAATTTCTCCTGAGCATATTTTTAAGCTTATATTGTCTAAGCCCTTTATTCCTTTTTCCATTTCATAAGATAAATTCTTTAATTCAAGTACAGGCCCTCCTGGACAACAAACACTATCTTTTTCCATAGCTGAAAGTTCTCTGCCTATCATAAATTTTGCAAGTTCAAGTTCATTTGTCTCTTTAGTATTAATTGTCTTTGTTACTCTACCATCCCTTAATACAGTAACTCTATCACATACAAACATTACTTCCTTTAATTTATGAGTAATCAATATTATAGACATTCCAGTATCAGCCATTTTTCTAAGTGTAATAAACAACTCTTCAGTTTCTTGTGGAGTCAATACAGCTGTTGGTTCATCCATTATAAGTAGCTTTGCTCCTCTATATAAAGCTTTAACTATTTCAACTCTTTGTTGTTCTCCTACAGATAGGTCTGAAACCTTTGTATCTAAGGATATTTCCATTCCATATTTGGCCGCAATTCCTTCTATTTCCTCTTTGAGTTTTTCCTCCTTAATTACCAAACCTTTTTCCTTTCCCATGCCCATGATGATATTTTCTAATACTGTATGAACTGGTACAAGCATGAAATGTTGATGTATCATTCCTATTCCTAAATCTATGGCATCTTTAGAGGATTTTAAGTTAAGCTTTTTGTCTTCAAAAAATATTTCTCCTTTATCAGGTTGATATAGACCATATAATACATTCATTAATGTTGATTTTCCCGCACCATTTTCTCCTAAAAGAGAATGTATTTCTCCTTTCTTTACTTCAAAATCAATATCTTCATTTGCTACTAATGTTCCAAAATATTTGGATATTGAACACATCTTTAATATTGTATCCATGTTATCCCTCCCGTCTAATATTAATTACTACTCTATATGCATAATTTCTCTAAAATATTAGAATATCCTTTGTTATATTTCTATAAAACGGAGGCTGAAAGTTTAAAATATTTTGATTATTTTTTATGTATTAATTACATCCTTTTTAAAATAAATAAGTAACGCTTTTGGTGCCAGGCACCAAAAGCGTTACTTATTTACAACTCTTTTATTATACTAGCAATGGCTGTATTTGCTTACTCTTTAATGCTTCAATTATAGTTGGTATTATCATATCATAGTGAGCTATTAGTGAGGTAGATTTTTTCACAGGGTCATCTTGCCCAAAAGGTACAAAATAAACATTCTTTTTATCTAGCAACATACCTAAATTTTTTGCATTTCCACTAAGTCCATCATTAGTAGATATAGCAATTATTGCAGGTTTATTATTCCTTAGATGGGCCTTAAAAGCCATGCATACTGGTGTATCAGTAATGGCATTTGCCAGTTTTGCAAGGGTATTTCCTGTACATGGGGCTACAACTATTATGTCAAGGAAATTTCCTGGGCCTATACCCTCTGCATCCTGTATAGTAGATATAATTTCCTTACCTGTTGCCTTTGTTATCTTATCTTTCCATTCCTTTGCTAATCCAAACCTAGTATCAAAATCATTTGCATTATATGACATAATTGGATATACATCCGCTCCTTCATTAACCAATCTCTCTATTTCAACTAAAATTGTTTCAAATGTACAAAATGAACCTGTGATAGCTATACCAACCTTTACATCTTTCAATAACATTCCTATCCCCCCAACTCTTCAATAATATTATAAATAGTATCTTTCATAATTTTAGCTGCTGTCATAGGTGCTACTTTACCAGGTAGCCCCAATGCCCAAACAGTCTTTATCCCTAGTTCTTTAGACTTTTCAAAGTCTACACCACCTGGTATAGAAGCAAGGTCAACTATCAAAGATTCCTTCCTTAGTTTTAGTAACATTGCTTCATTTAAAACCATAGATGGAATAGTATTGAATATTACATCCATCTCATGAATGTAGACTCCTACCTCATTTAAATGTAATGGAATGTAGCCATAGCTGCTGATCCATGCTAAGTCCGTATAGTTCCTAGCCTCTACATATACATTTGCTCCTATGCCTTGAAGCATATTAGCCAGAACCTTACCTATTCTACCAAATCCTAAAACCATAGTGTTTGCTCCATGAATCGTAATATCTAGCTCTTCCATAGCTACTTGAATAGCACCTTCTGCTGTAGGGATAGCATTTAATACTGCCATTTCCTCTCTTCTGAGAAGATCTATAGTATTAATATTGTAGAAGGATGCAATACTAGATATTTCGTTAGATATTTTACCTGCTATAAATAGTTGATTGGAAGTCATATTCTTAAATATTTCTTCTATAATTATTTTCTCCAAATACAAAGGTGTATTTAGTAGAGTATTGTCATTAGAGCATGGTAGTGGTCCTATAACTATATTAGATTCTTTAATAGCTAAGTCTAGTTTCTCACTTATTTCTAACGTGTTATTTTCTAACCTATCAAAACCAAATAATTTAATATTATGACCATCTTTTCTAAGCAGTTTTGCTAATTTAATACTTCTCTCATCTCCACCTAATACTGATATTCTCATACCTTCCCTCCCATACTTAAAAAGACATTAAGTAATACATATTATGTATTTAAAAATTTAAGGTGCTTGTATATCTATACAAAAGAAAAAGCCTTAATGAATATCATTAAGACTTTTAAAATATTTATTAATCTAATCAAATTTTCCATTACCCTCCAAAGTACCATAATTTAAATCATCTCTAATCATAAGAACAACATCAGGCTTATGCTCTTTAATATAATCATATAAGCTCTTATCTTTATAATGTCTTAAATCCAATATTCGAGTTTCATTAAAATGATAGTAAAGTAGTGGTTCCATTGCATTCGTAAAAGAGTCACCAAAAATCAATAAATTAGGCAGATCTTTTCTATTAGTTTTGATAACAGTTTCTGCATGATCTCCCCCCATAAATACATTATAGGTAGGTCTTCCATCATTGTCCTTATTAATTTGATAGAAATCAGGATCCAATTGTCCATTTGTGAGCTTCTCATATGAGATTTTTTCAATAGGATAACCAATTTCTATCTTTTCATCTGTAGGATATAGATAAGCTAGTTTTCTATTTCTACTTCCTAAAATCGGATTAGGAAGAGTAGTGAAATCTATTTCGTCTTCTGTCAAAGGCAATCTAACATTATCTATCCTAACTTTATCGATTAAATTTTGAATTATCTCTGTATAAGCCTTATATGCTCCTCTAAATGTATAATGATGATCAGTTTTAAAATAATAATCTTCCCTAAGATCTTGTCTATATTTTTCAGTCATATTAATATAATTGATCTTGTTTTCTTTTAATGCTTTAAATATAATTGTTTCATTATTATTTAAATACTCTTCATTGTTACGATAATAATCTGGATATTTGCTTCTCAAATAAGAAGCCTGCTCTGGAATACCAACAAATAAAAAATGTCCGCCATATTCCCTAATATATTTATCAAGATCACGAATATTATCAGCCATAGTATTAATTTTTTCACTATAAAATTTAAAATCATGATTTGTATTAAACGGTATAAATGGTAATAGATTTCCTTCTTTAGCCATTACAATTTTATTAATATCACTTTTATTTAAAATGGACATATTTAGAAAAATATATTTCTCAATCCAATAATCCCTACCATAAATATGGTCTGTTAAATAAGTTTCCCACCCTTTAAAATATTCTCCACTTAGTAAGGACTCTCTGGTAAAGAATGGGGCATTTGCTAATGTTCTATTCTCAAGTATAGATACTTTCTCATCTTCTGTAATTATAGTCATAAATATGCCTAAATAAATTATAAACAGAAAAGAAACTATCAGGTAATATTTTTTAAGACTTTTCATTAAAACACCTCTAAAATCTAAAGTAAATAAATGGGTTGAATGTTGAATTTATCAAATACATAATGCATAGTAAAAATAATGCTATAATAAAAAACGGCTTTACATAATCAATGATTAATACTTTAATCCATGAATTTGACATCTTATCTAATCTCTTCTGAATAGCAGGATAGACTGGAATAGATGCTATTATAGCTATTATAAATAGATATTTGTATTCAATTAAATAATATATTCCTTGTGAACTGATCAATCCTTGTCCACCTATGCCAAACATAGCCATAAGATAATCTTTAGCATATGAAATGGTTTCAGATCTAAAAAGTAACCATCCTATAATTACAAAAAACATTGTATATATATGTTGAAATGGTCTCTTTAATTTTTCAATATATTCTCCAACAAACATCTTTTCTAATACTAATATAAATCCATAATATAATCCCCAAAGAATAAAGTTCCAAGCTGCTCCATGCCACAATCCAGTTAGAAACCACACTATAAATATATTTCTTAAAAATTTACTTTTACTTACTCTATTACCTCCTAAAGGTATATAAACATAATCTCTAAACCAAGTACTTAGAGATATATGCCAACGTCTCCAAAATTCAGTAATAGATCTAGAGATATATGGATAATTGAAGTTCTCCAAAAATTCAAATCCAAACATATGCCCTAGCCCAATTGCCATATCTGAATATCCTGAAAAATCAAAGTAAATTTGTGCAGTATATGATATTATTCCAATCCATGCAAGGATTACAGACAAATCTGATGTTTGAAGCTTAAATATTTCATCGGCAATAAAACCTACATTATTAGCGATTAAAACTTTTTTACTTAAACCTAATATGAATCTTTCAATTCCATAAGAGAAACCTTCTAAGCTTTCAGTTCTATCGTCTATTTGCTCTGCTACTGTTTCATATCTTACAATTGGACCAGCAATTAATTGTGGAAAAAGAGATATATACAAAGCAACATTAAACGGATTTCTCTGAACTTTACCATCACCACGATAGACATCTATAACATAACTTAATCCTTGGAATGTAAAGAACGAAATTCCAATAGGCATTACAATATTAAGTAAAGGAAGTGATGAATTAAATATTTGATTAATATTCTCTACTATAAAATTAGTATATTTATAATATCCAATAATAAAAAGATTGATAAATACAGATAAAAATATAATAAATCTAGCCATCTTCTTTTCATTTCTATACTTATCTACAAATAGTCCCATTAAATAATTCACAAATATGGATAGAAGCATAATAATTAAATACTTTGGTTCTCCATATCCATAAAAAAACAAGCTAAATATCAATAGTACTGAATTTCTCAACTTCCTTGGAGATATATAATAGAGCAAAATTACTGATGGTAAAAAAACAAATAAGAAAATAAGACTACTAAATAACATAATTTCCTCCTGAAATTTATTTATGATATTTAGTATATCATAAATCTCATGATTTCAAAACCATGTACATTTTTAGATATAGCTTATTTATTATTCATGCCTTATGGGCTTTAATATACTAATTTGGGTATAAATATAATATAAAACATATTATAAAATATAGAGAGGGGATTATTTATGTATAATATAAGAGCATTTTCAGATTTCGCATGACCATTTTGCTACTTTGGATTAGGTTTAGTCGAAAAACTTAAAAAAGATGGAATAGAATATAATATAGAATGGATACCATTTGAACTAGATCCCAATACTCCTTTAGAAGGAATGAATCTATTTGATGTATATCCAAGGGAATATGTAGTAAATTCTTTAAAATATTTATCCATGTTAGGAGAAGATCTAGATATTGAATATAACAATATCAATAGTAAGTTTAACACTAGGAGAGCTCACTTAGGCGGATATTATGCTAAGGATCAAAATAAGTATACTCAATATTCTGAAGCAGTATTTAAAGCATACTTTACCCTTGGTTTAAATGTCGCTGATAAAAATGTGTTAAATGAAATCGCTAAAATTATAGGTTTAAATATATCAGAAATGAATGAAGCTATAGATTCTGGAAAATATACTGATAAACTTATGGAAGATTATAAACTGGCTGTAGAATATAAGATAACCTCTGTCCCAACTTTTATTATCAATAATAAGATGCGTATCTCAGGTATAAAGGAATATAATGAATTTAAAAAATATTTTTAGAAAATAATATAAATTAAACATACTAAGGTGGAGCAATGCTCCACCTTAGATTGTTGACTAATGGCTTCTTGGTTTGCTAAAAATCAAGAAGCCATTACAATTTCGTTATAAATTTCTTCAAGAACTTCAAATATTGACACAAACAAGCGAGAAAGTAAAGGGGTTAGACCATCGTACGGCATGATAGGCGTTTTGCCATCATCAATAATCATTTTAGCGATTGTAGGGATTTTATAACTAGCATCAACAATTACATTCTTAATTCCGTCATACTTTTCTCTAAGTTTGTTATACAACAACGGAAAAACTGCTGAATCATGAAAATTTCCTGCTGTAGCTTCAAACCATAAAATGTAATTGTGCTTGCTCGGTAAGTGTGTTATTAATCCACTATCTCAAACGTAAATACAACGGGGTTTACAATATTTTCGCTAAGGGGCGACACATCAACTGACTTAATCTTCAGTTTTATTCCCAATGCTTTTTGGTATTCATACAAACGTCCACCTGCGCATCTTTCAAAATATGTTTCAATTGATGCCGGAAATCGAAACATTCCTTTTGGCGCATGCTTGTAGTATCCATGGTTACAGGCAAAAGTGACTGTGATTGTATTATCATCATTCAAAACCGCTGTTCTACCAAAGGTATTTGTAAATAGTTCCAGCCTTTCGGCAAGGGGCTTGTCAGCGTGTTCAAGTGCGAAGGCTTTGCGTTCTTTATCGTACCCAGTACCGCTACAACTTCCGTTTTGCTCGTATAGCCGGAAGCGTTGCTCCTTGGTGAGCTGCTCTTCCATCGCTTTTATAAATTTTTCATCGCATTCGTCTCCTTTATATGTTTGAACAATGTGTTCAAACAAAGGCAATATATCATCAGGAATTTCATTTTTACGCATTCGCATAATTTTCAGCATAGTTTTCATTTGCATAGACCCTCCTCTTTAATATCCATCACAAGATAATATAAAATTTGTTCGTTACGTCGTAAAATTAGTATATTATACCAAACATTTCTTTTCTACAGTTTAAATATGATATTAATTTAACTAGTTTGCATATTATCCGAAAAATGTTATCTACATTATAACACCATTCATACAAAAAGGCTATCGGCATATGAATGTCGATAGCCTGAGGTGGAGCAATGCTCCACCTTTTAAAATAAAAATAATACTGCTACACCTGCAACGGTTGTTATCGCCCCTAGTATTTCTTTAAGTTTTATCTTCTCTTTAAAAACTAACATTGATAATGGTATTATAGTTACTGGAACTATTGAAGTTATCGTAGATGATATTCCCGCTGAAGTATATTGCAAGGATAGTAATGATAATGATACTCCAACAAAGGGTCCAAATATAGAACCTATAGTAATTCCCAACATTGCCTTTTTATCTTTTAACGCTAACTTCAAGTCATCCCATTTTTTCAAATATATAAACAATATTGTAAAACTTATAAATCCAGCTATTATACGTATCTGAGTTGCTGCAAAGGGGTTATATTCTCCCATACCTATTTTACTAAATATTAGTCCTACCGATTGTCCAAGAGAACCTAAAAATGCATAAGTAAGTCCCTTTACCGAATGGGTTACTTTTATCTTTTTCTCATCAGGATTTTTACTCAATATAACTATTGCTATTCCAAGGAGTGTTATTGCCATTCCAAGAATACTAATTAATCTTAGCTTTTCACCAAAAATAATAAATCCAAGTAATGCCGCAATAGGTGGAGATGTGGCCATTATCAGCATAGATACTCTAGACCCCACCTCTAGATAGGATTGAAATAAAAATAAATCACCTATAAAAAACCCTATTAATCCAGATATACTTAAAAATATCCAATTTTTTGATGTTGCATCAATAGGTAGAAAATATCCTCTAGTAAAAAAGGTAAATACACTAATGAATATAAAACCTGTAACTAATCGAATATAATTTACTGATAATGATCCCACTTTTCTTCCTGATAACTCAAATGCCGTAGCACTTAATGACCAACAAAAGGCAGTGGCTAGTGCAGCTAATTCTCCTACGTTTGATTTAAGCATCTTCAGTCCTCTCTTTCACAATTAACTATAGGATTATAATATAGTATTTTATTGATTCATTCAATATGATATTTAGGGAGGACTAAGGAACTATCTTGCTAATGATAATATATTGTTCACACTAACCAATACATTAATTATTTTTTCTATAGGTCATAACTGTAATGACTCCATCAGCATCTCTCGAAAAAACAAGGATATTGTCATCATCCATAAATCTACTGTCAGAGAAGCCTACTTGACCTTCTTCAAATAAACTATTAATATCTGCTTTAAGTTTATGTTCAGCAAAGTAGTAATTAATCATACCCTCCTTGTCAGGAACCACTTTCTGTACCGATTCTGGTATTAATACAGCATCTTTTAATAAAGCTTCAATATCTATTAGTTCTTCATTCATTGATTCTTCATCTGATGTCTCCTGATTTCTTAGCAATGTCTGAATATACTTCTCTGCTTCCTCATAATTTCCTTTTGATGGATCTATGGGTAAATCAAATAAAGCGTTGATTCCTTCATAATCTGTATTACGGCTGATTTCACCTGTCTCTGCATTAAACTTATAGGCATTAGTAATATCGAAATTATCCATAACAGCAATGTACAAGCCTCTGTCTGCAAAAACTTCTATATCATCACATTCCATGGTCCTATACATTATCCCATCTTTTACAAACCAGCTTGCTCCACCATTCATTGTAAAAATATTAAGGTCTTTCGGGTGATGTCCTTTTATAAAAGGTGAAACAAGAAATGATATTTCATCATATAATGGATCACGGGAATCAGGCATTGGTGTTCCGTCTACCTTGGAAATAGCGAGTACTGAATATGTTCTATTTGGAAATATTTCTTCTGCAGAGTGTTTAAAATCACTGATTTCTTTACCAGATACTATTCCCATTAAGGTTATCTTATAATCTCCAATAGTCTGAGTCTGATCTATAGATACAGCTCCTTCACCTTCAAAAGCAAGGGCAAGTCCATTATCCCCTAAATTCTCTGCAATTTCCTTAGGTGTTAGTAACTTCCATGCTGCAAATGCTGAAATAGATGTTGCTACTATAAGTATAACAACCATAGCTGATACCGATAATCTCCTTTTATTTATACCTTTCATCCTACTTCTCTCCCCTATCTTATTTATAATTTTTCGATTCAAGCTGTCATCTGGTTCATTATCTGAAGAAAGGACTTGCCATAGCATTTTGTCTAATTTTTCAAAATCCTTCATATCCATTGACCTCCATATATTCTTTAATTAATTTTCTGGCTTTATAAAGCCTACTCTTTACAGTTCCAGTTGGAATTTTAAGTGCGGATGCAATATCTTCAATCGATAATCCAGTATTGTAGTGCATATATAAAGGTATTTTCAATTTATCATTTAACGATGCCGAAGCTCTATCAATCATCGTATAAGCTTCATTGTTTATGGCTACAAGTTCTGGTGTTGTAGTATCAATCATGTATGACTCATTATCAAAATCATCTTTAAATTCTACTATCTTTGCAATCCTATGCCTCCAACCAAATTTTCTATTCTGATTCTTCCATATATTTGCTGCAATGGCTATGAGAAAGCTCTTTGGATTTTTGTTTCTATCTATTTTATGGCATAACTCTATGGCTTTCAAAAAGGTTTCCTGATATAAATCATCCGCCTGATGTTTATCCATTGTCAATTTACAACAAAATCCATACACATCCTTACCATGGTTTTCAATTAAATGAGTTAACTCTGCAACATCCAATCCCTTATCCCCTCCTCTGCCTTAACCTTTCTTAAAAAATATTATACATTGATCGGCCTCTCATCTATATATTGTAATAACTTCTAATTAGGTTCATATTTTTTACAACCAATAGGAAAGTTCTATTTTAACATTTTAGAATTGAGAACTTGCTATGACCTCAATGAGTCTTAAGCAGATTGCCGAAATCTTTGATTTCGTGCAAGTAGCTTATGCAGTGGCCAAGAAAAGCTGCCTTTAATGTAACTTTAGAAGCTTTTCTTATAATTTATAACATAAAAATGGACTAACTTAGATAAAACCTTGTAATATGAAGGTTTACTAATTTAGTCCAATTATAACAGATTCATCTATAGCAGCAAAATTCTAAAAGTCTTACCTCTTTCTCAAAATCTACTAGTTTTTTTACTTTAGAAAAATATCTTACCTTTACATATTAACTTTAATATCTCTGCCTGAAGACCTTCATATGTATTATCTGACCAAAGGTCTAAGGCCATTGTTATAAGTTATTTAGGTCTATTTGTATTTACAATTGTGATATTGTTTTGCATATTACTCCCAACAAATTTCCCTATGTTTTTTTGCTTAATACTATTTTCTTCTTTTGAAGACAGCTATTGCTTCTCTGCTATAGCCATTACTGGCATTTGTTGAAAAACAAGATACTAGTTCCCATCCTTGCTCTCCCAATTTATTAAGCTCATAATCAAATTCCTCTATCTCTAGTATACCTCCCATCATACCTCTAGGTTCAACCTTAATAGTCTTATATTCCCATTTTTCCAAAATAACCACTCCCATTATTATATATTAGTAAGCAAACTCCTTCTTTTTTACATCTATTTAATATTATATAAATTTAAAATTGGAACAGATTCTCTACTTATTTTAATATCTTATCCCTCCACACTTTCCAACTTAGATACATAAATTCCTCTTAATACTACAGTAACTATAACCACTATACCCCCTATGATAGCATATGTTCCGGGCTTTTCGCCTGCAAAAATATATACCCATAACGGATTTAACAAAGGCTCCATCACAGTAATTAAAATAGCTTCTAATGCAGTAAGGTATTTTGTTGAATTCACGTAAAAAATATAAGGAATACCAAGTTGAAATACTCCCATTATAAGGATTATAATGATACTTTTGATATCTGGTAATGGAGTAAATATCAGAAAAGGTATCGCTACAATAAATGTTAAAATATTTCCAAAAAAAGTAGTATCCATAGCAGAACCATCTTTTTGCAATCTAAGTGATATAGTCATACAAGCCATAGAAAATCCCGATAGTATAGCTATAATATTACCTAATGTATTCCCTATATTCACATTATCTATGAAAAATAATATCATTCCTAAAAATACAATTGCAATTGAAATTATATCATACCATCGAATCTTTTCCTTTAAAATCCATACTCCTAAAATTGCAACAAATATAGGTGCTGTATATTGTAATAATATTGCATTTGCTGATGTAGTAAGTTTATTTGCCATAATAAAAAATAACATAGTAGTGCAAGTGGTTATAGCTCCTAAAACCTGCGGCTTTGTTTTTGTAAATTTGGGTTTCTTTATATAGGTCAGCATCACTAATGCAGCTATAAAGCTTCTCAGCCCTGATATTGATACTGGATTCCAATCTACTAATTTAACAAATATACCACCTGTGCTCCACATTATTGCGGCAATTGCCGCTAAAATTATTCCTTTACATCTATCTTTTTTTACATCCATTTATATTCTCACCCTTTAAGAAAATTTTCATCTTATATATTTTACATAATTTTCTCCAATCTTGCTATGCTTTTTTAGAATAAATTATTAAAAGGTTAAGCTAATTATTTAGCCTAACCTTTTATATTTCCTATTCTAATCTTATCAAAAGTTCACCAGCTTCTACATTTTGACCTTCCTTAACAGCTATTGAACTTACAGTACCCGCAGCAGCTGCAGTAATTTGTGTTTCCATCTTCATCGCTTCAATTATTGCAACTAATTGGCCTTCTATAACTTTCTCACCAGTTTTTATTAGAATCTTTGCTACTGTTCCCGGAATACTTGATCCAATCTCCAATTTATTTTCAGGGTCTGCCATCTGTATTGTAAAGGCTCCTTCCTTTACAATATTACTTGCCTTATCAAGTATTTTTATAGCTCTTCTACTATCATTGACTTCAAAATATAAAGTTCTATATCCTCTATCATCTAATCTACCTATTTCCAGGAGCTTAATGACTAAAATCTTACCCTCTTCTACTTCTACTTCTCCAGTTTCACCTTCCCTTAAACCATAAAAGAATATATCGCTACCCATTCTACTAAAGTCTCCATGTTCTTCAACATACCTTAGATAATCCTCGAAAACCTTAGGATATAGGGAATAAGATAATAAGTCTTTCCTTTGTGGAATTATATTATATTTCTCACTTAGATACTCTTCAATTTTTTCAAAATCCTCAGGAGGAAGTAATTCTCCTGGTCTACAGGTAATAGGCTCTTCACCTTTTAATACCAGTTTTTGAAGCCTCTCAGGGAATCCCCCCATGGGTTGACCCATCATACCTTGAAAATATGAAACTACTGAATCTGGAAATGCCATATCCTTAGCTTTATCATAGATATTTTCTGGAGTTAAGTCATTTTGCACCATAAATATAGCCATATCTCCTACAACCTTGGAAGTTGGTGTTACCTTTACAATATCTCCAAGCATTTCATTAACAACTCTATACATTTCTTTTACATCATCAAATCTATGGCCTAACCCAAAACTCTCAACCTGAGGTTTAAGGTTGGAATATTGTCCTCCTGGAATTTCATATTTATATATTTCTGCAGTTCCTGATTTTAACCCCGATTCAAATTGACTATATATTGGCCTTATTGTACTCCAATAGTCAGAGATAACTTGTAAATCATCTAAATTTAATCCTGTACATCTATCTGTATGTTCCAAAGCTGCAACTACAGAATTTAATGCAGGTTGAGATGTTAAACCTGCCATGCTATTAAATGCAGTATCTACTATATCTACACCGGCATGAGCTGCCATTAGTACTGTTGCTATTCCATTTCCACTGGTATCATGGGTATGAAGATGAATAGGAATACTAATCTCTGATTTTAATGCCTTAACTAATTCATAGGCTGCTTGAGGTTTTAATAAGGAAGACATATCTTTAATCCCCAGTATATGAGCTCCCGTTTTTTCTATTTCCTTAGCGGTCTTTATATAATAATCCAAGTTATATTTAGTCTTTGATTTATCTAAAATATCTCCAGTATAACAGATACAGGCTTCCGCTACTTTTCCTACCTTCAAAACCTCATCTATAGCTACTTCCATGCCCCTTAGCCAATTCAGTGAGTCAAATATTCTAAAAACATCTATACCCTTTTCAGCAGCTTCTCTTACGAACTCCCTAATTACATTATCTGGATAATTTCTATATCCTACTGCGTTGGCACCTCTTAGAAGCATTTGGAACAATACATTAGGTATCTTCTTTCTTAGGACTTCTAATCTTTCCCAAGGAGATTCTTTTAAAAACCTATAAGCCACATCAAAGGTTGCTCCTCCCCACATTTCTAAAGAAAATAAATCTTTTCCTAATACTGAAATAGCTTTAGAGATTCTATGCATATCAGCAGTTCTCATTCTAGTAGCCATCAGAGATTGATGTGCATCCCTTAATGTAGTATCTGTAATTAACAGAGATTTACTATCTTTAATCCATTCTACTAAACCTTCAGGACCTTTTTCATCTAATATTTGCTTAGTACCGTATTGGTTCCTAGGTCTATTTACCTTCGGTACCCTTGGAATATCAAAATCTGGTTTATTACCTATAGTTTCATTTACTACCTTTTCTCCTATAAAGTTTAGAACCTTTAGTTCAATATCCACCTTTGCAGTAATATCAAATAATTCTGGATTATGAGAAATAAATCCAGTATCACATTTTCCATTTAAAAAATCCTCATGATTTAATACATTTATTAAAAAAGGAATATTAGTCTTTACTCCTCTAATTTTTACTTCCTTTAATGCTCTCTTTACTTTTCTTGCAGCATCTTCAAAAGTCCTAGACCAGGAAGTTACCTTTACTAAAAGACTATCATAATAGGGGCTAATGTTTGCGCCAGTAAATCCACTACCTCCGTCAAGTCTGATACCAAACCCAGAACCAGTTCTATATATATCAATATTACCTGTATCTGGAGCAAAGTTATTTAATGGATCCTCTGTAGTAACCCTGCATTGTATTGCATAGCCTCTTATCTGTATGCTTTCCTGTCCTTTAATTCCTATTTCATCAGAATCCAGAGAATATCCCTGAGCTATTAAAATTTGAGACTGGACTATATCAATTCCTGTAACCATCTCAGATACAGTATGTTCTACCTGTATCCTAGGATTTACCTCAATAAAATAGTGATTTCCATGTTTATCTAATAAAAATTCAACAGTCCCAGCATTTCTATAATTAACAGCCTTCGCTATTTTAACTGCATCATTACATATGTTTTGCCTTTGCTCTTCTGTAATAGAAAATGCAGGAGTATATTCAATAACCTTTTGGTGTCTTCTCTGTATAGAGCAATCCCTCTCAAATAAATGAACTATATTTCCATATTTATCTCCTAATATCTGAACCTCTATATGCTTTGGCTTTTCAAGATATTTTTCAATAAATATATCATCAATACCAAAAGCCTTTTTAGCTTCATTTTTTGCACTATGGTATTCCCTTATTAAATCCTTTTCATCTCTTACAACCCTCATGCCTCTACCGCCGCCGCCAGCAGCTGCTTTAAGTATAACAGGATATCCGGCAAATCTAGCAAACTCTATTGCTTCTTCTTCAGAAGCTACTGCTTTTTCAATTCCTGGGATAGTTGGTACTCCAACACTATGTGCTACCTTTTTAGACTTTATCTTATCCCCTAGACTATCCATCATCTCATGTGTTGGTCCTATAAATTCAATGCCTACTTCTTTACATTTCCTTGCTAACTCTGGATTCTCAGATAAAAATCCATAACCTGGATGGATAGCATCTACTCCTTTTTTCAATGATAATTTAATAATTTCATCTATATTCAAATATGCTTCTATAGGTCCTTTATTTCTTCCTATTAAATAAGATTCATCAGCTTTTGTTCTAAATAAGGAGTTCTTATCTTCATTAGAATAAATAGCCACGGTCCTTATTCCAAGTTCATTACAAGCTCTGAATATCCTTATTGCGATTTCTCCTCTATTGGCGACTAACACCTTTTTAAATTTATTTTCCATTTATAACACCTCCAGATGCTTAATAATCTCTTCTGTAAATTCTTTAGTTCCTAGATTTCCTCCTAGATCTATTGTCTTACTATCTTTATTCTCCAATGTAAAAGCCAAAGCTTTCTCTATTCTAATTGCAGCTTCAAGCTCACCTATATGTTTCAACATCATTATTCCAGATAATATTGCTGAAGTAGGGTTTGCTATATTCTTTCCTGCAATGTCTGGTGCTGATCCATGAACTGGCTCAAACACTGCAATTCCTTCTCCTATATTAGCTCCAGGGGCTAACCCTAATCCACCTATAAATCCTGCTGATAAATCAGATAATATGTCACCATATAGATTGGGTGCAACGATTATATCATAATCACTTGGTGATTGAACAAGTTTCATACACATAGCATCTATTATTATGTCTTCAAATTCTATATCCTTATACTCTTCTGAAATCTTTCTTCCACATTCTAGAAATAAACCATCGGATAATTTCATAATATTGGCTTTATGGGCTAGTGTGACTTTTTTTCTTCCTTCCTTCTTTGCCAATTCAAAAGCATATCTACATATCCTTTCACTTGCTTTTCTAGTTATTATTTTGATACTCTCAGCCGCATCTTCACCTATCATATGCTCTATACCTGCATATAGATCCTCTGTATTTTCCCTTACTATGATGAAATCTACATTTTTATGTAAACCATCAACACCAGGATAAGATTTTATTGGTCTTATATTTGCAAAGAGATTTAATCCCTGTCTCAATCCTACATTAACGCTTCTAAATCCTTTGCCTATTGGAGTAGTTATAGGCCCTTTTAATGCTACTTTATTTTTCTTTATGCTATTTAGTACATAATCCGGAAGAGGTGTACCATAAGTTGTAATGGAACTCTCTCCAGCCTTAACTATTTCCCAATTTATATTAAGATTGGTGGCTTCAATAATTTCTACTACAGAAGATATAACTTCTGGTCCTATACCATCTCCTAAAATTAAAGATATATTATGTTCCATAATTATTCCCCTTTCATATTTAGAAGTCCACCAGCTTTGAGCATATCTCTTTGCCTTTCAGTTATATCTAATATCAATTTATATACTTTACTTTTAATTCTATTATTTACAATAATCTTATCTTCATTAATCTGATCCAGCATATTTTCAATAACTAATTCATCTAACATATCTATATCATTAAAATCATCTTCATTCTCGAACACTAAAGGAATTATCCCATTATTGATTAAGTTTTGTTTATGAATTCTTGCAAAGGATTTAGCTATTATAGACCTAATCCCCAGATATACTGGAACTAAAGCTGCATGTTCACGACTTGAACCTTGCCCATAGTTAAATCCTGCGACAATAATACCTCCGCCATTTTCCTTAGCTCTTTTAGGAAACTCTATGTCACAAGGTGTTAAACAGTAATCCGATAGATATGGAATATTAGATCTATATGGTAAAAGCTTAGCATTAGAAGGCATTATATGATCTGTAGTTATATCATCTCTCACTTTAATTAATACTTTTCCCTTAATCTCTCCTCCTAATTCCTTAGATTTTGGAAAAGGTTTAATGTTTGGTCCACGGATAATATCTATATCTTCTCCATAATCAGCTGGATTAACAATTAAATTATCATTTATTAAAAACCTTTCTGGCATAAATATATTTATATTTTCCATATAAATTGATGGATTAGTAATATATCCCGTTAAAGCTGACACTGCTGCTACTTCAGGACTTACTAAATATACATTTGCAGAAGGAGTTCCACATCTTCCTTTAAAATTTCTATTAAATGTCCTCAAAGATATACCGTCAGTAATTGGAGCCTGTCCCATACCTATGCAGGGACCACATCCAGATTCAAGTATTCTAGCTCCAGCTGATATAAGTTTAGAAAGTCCTCCATTTGCAGCAAGCATATTTAACACTTGTTTTGAACCTGGAGAAATAACCAAAGACACATCCTCTGATATAGTTTTTCCATCTAAAATTTCCGCAACTTTCATTAGATCCATATAAGATGAATTAGTACAGCTCCCTATTGCTACTTGATTTACTTTAATATCTTTTAATGTAGATACTGGAACTACGTTATCAGGACTATGAGGACAAGCTACCATTGGCTCTAATTCATCAAGATTTATTACTATTTCTTCGTCATAAAAAGCATCATCATCAGCCACTATATTCCTATATTCCTTCTCCCTTCCTTGAAGTTTTAAAAATTCATAAGTAATTTCATCAGAAGGAAATATAGAGGTTGTAGCACCTAGCTCTGCTCCCATATTAGTTATGGTTGCTCTTTCTGGGACAGATAAAGATTTAACCCCTTCGCCTATATATTCAAATATTTTATTAAGTCCACCTACTACCTTATATCTTTTTAAAACTTCAAGAATAATATCCTTAGCAGATACACCAAGATTTAATTTACCTGTTAGCTCAACTTTCACAATATAAGGCATAGTTATATAATACTCTCCCCCAGCCATTGCTACAGCCACATCTAGTCCTCCTGCCCCTATGGCTAACATTCCTAATCCTCCGCAGGTAGGTGTATGGCTATCAGACCCTAAAAGCGTTTCCCCAGGTACTCCAAATCTTTCTAAGTGTACTTGATGACATATTCCATTTCCTGGCTTTGAAAAATATATTCCATATTTTTTCGCAACTGTCTGAATATATAAATGGTCATCTGCATTTTCTGGACCAGTTTGAAGCATATTGTGGTCAATATAGGCTACTGATTTTTTTGTCTTAACTCTATCTACTCCAATGGCCTCAAACTGTAAATAAGCCATGGTTCCAGTTGAATCCTGTGTAAGAGTTTGATCTATTTTTAATCCTATTTCACTTCCTCTTATTAAATCTCCAGTAACTAGGTGATCCTTTATTATCTTTTCTGCAACAGTTAATTTCATCTTTTTTACCTCCAATCAACATCTAAATTGCCTTTGTTTCTTCCTTGCCTAAGATATTTGGAATAAATTTAAATACTAATTCCTTAAGCTCATCATTGCCAATATTTGAAGTTCTTCCATTAGCATATTCTTCATCCATCCATTTTTTAATTGGCAAAATCCTCTGGTCATTTTTATCTATTTTCTTTATATCACTTAGTTTAAAATATCCATTTATCCAAGCAGCAATACCTGCCAATCCAGAGTATGAATTTACTGCAACTATTGGTGATCTACCTAGAATCTTTTCAGTATCAAAGCTATTATATATTTCTTTATTTTTTAACATACCATCTGCATGGATTCCAGCCCTAGTGACATTAAATTCACTCCCTACAAAAGGTGTACGAGCTGGTACAATATAGTTCAATTCCCTTCCAAAATAATCAGCTATATCAGAAATTATTTTAAGATCCATATTCTTAGTAGTTCCCTTTATTTGTGCATATTCAAATACCATGGCTTCTAATGGACAATTCCCAGTTCTTTCACCAATTCCAAATAATGTAGAATTGACAGAGGAGCCTCCAAATAACCAAGAAGTAGTTGAATTTACAACCACAGAATTAAAATCATTATGTCCATGCCACTCGATAGATGATGAAGGCACATCACAATAATATCTTAATCCATGAATAAGGGCAGGTACCGATCTAGGTAACTCTACTCCAACATGAGGAATTCCTACCCCTAAGGTATCACAAGCCCTTATCTTCACAGGTATTTTATACTTATCAGATAATCCCATTAAATTCTTCGCCAATGGAGCTACAAATCCAAAGAAATCTGCACGAGTTATATCTTCAAAATGACATCTAGGAGTGATTCCATTTTCCAAAGCGGCCTCAGCAATAGAAAGATAAGTCTGCATTGCTTCTCTTCTAGTCATATTTAGTTTATGAAATATGTGATAGTCAGAGCAAGACATAAGTATACCTGTTTCTTTAATTCCCATCTCTTTTACTAATTTAAAATCCTCTTTATTAGCCCTAATCCAAGAAGTAATCTGTGGAAACTCATATCCTCTTTTAATACATTCTTCTACAGCTTTTCTATCTTTATCAGAATATAAAAAAAACTCAGTTTGTCTTATGATGCCTGAGCCATTATCTAACTCATGAAGATAATCATAGATTCTAACCATTTGCTCTACTGTCATAGATGACATGGATTGCTGCCCATCTCTAAAGGTAGTATCAGTAATCCATATATTTTCTGGAATATCCATTGGTAATTGAATATTATTAAATTTTACTTTTGGTATTTCGGAATAAGGAAATGCTTCCTTAAAAAGATTTGGTCTTAAAGTATCGATGCCACTGTAAATCATTTTTCTTCCCCCTCATTTGTGTTATGTTCTTTTTTGCAAGTTTACTTATTTTATATTTCTTTTTTAAAAAATCAACATTTTATTTTTCTTACTACTACATCCTCTGATTTCTAATGACTTTTTTCTTTTTTGTCTAGCCTCATCTTACTTCATTTAGTTTATTCACTGCCTTACGGCGATTATATGGTTTTTCCTTCCAATTCCTTGCTTTAATGTATTAAATAATATTTTAAACAATTCTAGCATAGTTTCAAAATAATATCAAGTGCATTTTTGCAAGTTTTTATTTTTTTCTTGCAAGATGTTAAATAATATACATTTTCAAAGAGTAGTTTTTGCTAATATCAAGTATTTGATTGATTATAATATAAAAGTTCTATATACTGAAATTATGATGAATTACATAATGGGGGATTGATTATGAGTATCAAATCTAAAGGTATATTAGCAGTTATTATTTCTGCAACTATTTTTGGAAGTATGCCTCTAATGGCTAAAATTGTTTATGAATCAGGTGGTAATGCAATAAGTCTGACATTTTATAGGTTTTCATTGATACTTCCTTTTTTATACTTGTTAATTAAGAGAAATGATAAGGAAACTTTAAAAATTACAAAAGAAGAGTTTAAAAAAATAGTCTTTGTAGGTACATTAGGATATGGAGCAACAGCATTATTATTATATTTATCCTATAACTACATCCCTTCTGGCATGGCAACAACAATCCATTTCATATATCCTGTATTTGTAATACTTGGCTGTATATTATTTTTTAAAGAAAAGCCAAGTATCATAAAAATAATTGCAGTTATACTTTGTTTGCTGGGAGTCCTGATGTTCTATGATGGTAATGGAAATATTAATTTCGCTGGAATATTCCTTGCTTTTGCATCAAGTATTACTTTTGCCTTTTATACTATCTACTTAGATAAAAGTGGTCTAAAGCAAATGAACACGATGAAATTAACTTTTTATCTATGTTTAATTGCATCTATTATGATGCTAATCTTTAGTATAATAACTAGAACATTTACAATAAATATGAAACCCTTAGGATGGCTGATGGCGCTATTCTTATCTTTATCAGTAGGATTAGGCGTAAATTTTTTTCAAATTGGAATCAAAATAGTTGGTCCTCAAAATACATCTATTTTAAGTACTTTTGAACCTATTACCAGTGTTATTATAGGAATATTAATATTAAATGAAAGTTTTGGACTAAAGACTATCTTTGGAATTGGATTGATACTGTTAGCAGTTATAATGATTTCTATTTTTGATAAGTAAAAATTTCCTGATTTAAAAAAGATGCAAGAAGTTTTTTAAAAAACTTCTTGCATCTTTATATTTTCTGTAATATAATGGTTTTTAAAATTTATTATACTATGCAAAGGAGGCCTTAATCTTGAAAAGTCCAGACACCTACGAGAGCACTTGGAATTCTATTACAATTAAGCTTGGAAAGAATTCCGAAGACACCAGACATTCCTCAAAATTATAACTATAATATATAATTTTGGGAGGAATAAAAATGTATAAAAAAATAATTATTGGTATTCTTGTTATAAGTATGATGATTGGAATGGTAGGATGCAATAAGTCATCTGGAAGTAAGCTTACTGAAATAAAAGAAAAAGGCAAGATAGTTCTAGGTACATCAGCAGATTATCCACCTTATGAATTTCATAAGTTAATTAACGGTAAAGATGAAATAGTAGGATTTGATATTGAAATTGCTAAACAGATAGCAGCCGATATCGGAGTAGAACTTGAAATTGTCGATATGAAATTTGATGGTTTATTAGCAGCACTAGTTACTGATGATATTGATTTTATAGTGGCTGGTATGGTACCAAAACCAGAGAGAGCTAAAGTTGTAGATTTTTCTATACCATATTATGCAGGTAAACAGAGAATGATCGTAAGAAAAGAAGATGCTGCTAAATTAAAAGGACCAGAGGAATTTAAAGGTCTTAAAATAGGGGTACAAAAATCAACAACCCAAGAGGAAATTGCAATAGAGAAATTTACTGATGCTGAAGTAATAGGATTAAGTAAAATTACTGATTTAGTACTTGAACTTAATAATAATAAAATAGATGGTATAATACTGGCTGAGCCAGTAGCTGAAGCTTATATAGCTCAAAACTCAAACTTATATATGCCTGAAGTTATTTTAGGTGAAGAATCTGGTGTATCAGTGGCAATCAATAAAGGTAAACCAGATTTGTTGGAATCTATTAATGGAACACTGGACAAGCTAATAAAAGATGGCTCAATAGATAAGCTAATTCAGGAAGCAACCGAATTAGCAGATCAAGATTAATTTAAAATATAATTGGCAAAAGGAAACAGATATTTCCTTTTGCCCATATCTTTTATATAGCTTAAATCTTTAGGAGGTGTATCCATGGATATAGAATTTTTTGTTGAATATTATAGTTATTTTTTAAAGGGTACTGGCACAACCCTTCTTATTTCATTATTTGGTGTAATCTTTGGAAGCTTAGTAGGAATATTATTAGCTTTGATGAAACTTTCAAACAATAAGTTTTTAAAAGGGATTGCTACATCCTATATAGAAATTGTGAGAGGAACTCCTTTAATACTACAAATATTTTTAGTATATCACGGACTTCCAAAATTAATCCCTCTACCATCTTCTAGAATATTTCTTGGGACCATAGCTGTATTTTTAAATAGTGCAGCCTATGTAGCAGAAATAATAAGAGCAGGGATTCAATCTATAGACAAGGGTCAGATGGAGGCATCAAGGTCTTTAGGTATGCCTCAAAGTATGGCAATGAAATATATAATTATTCCACAAGCTTTTAAGAATATATTGCCAGCATTAGGTAACGAATTTATTGTTCTGATAAAAGAGTCTGCAATAATATCTGTTATTGGAGTACAAGATCTAATGTATAATGCTGATACTTTAAGAGGTATAACTTATAGGCCTTTTGCTCCTTTAATATTTGCAGGTATTATTTATTTTATTATTACATTCTCACTTTCAAAACTATTAGGCATTTTGGAAAGGAGGTTAGGTGCTAGTGATAAAAGTAAAGAATCTCTATAAAAAATTTGGTAATTTAGATGTATTAAAAGGAATTGATGAAGATATAAAAAAAGGTGAGGTAGTTGTAATAATAGGTCCTAGTGGATCTGGAAAGAGCACTTTTCTAAGATGTCTAAACCTATTGGAAAATCCAAGTAGTGGAGATATAATGTTCGAGGGTAAATCCATTACTGATAAAAATACAGATATAAACAAGGTAAGGGAAAAAATGGGTATGGTCTTCCAGCAATTTAACCTATTTCCTCATCTTACAGTATTAGAAAATATAACCATAGCACCTATAAAGGTTAAAAACATTACTAGTAAAGAAGCTGAAAAAATTGCCATGAGCTTGCTTAAACGAATTGGTTTAGAGGATAAGGCATACAATTACCCAAATCAATTATCTGGAGGACAAAAACAAAGAATAGCCATTATAAGAGCATTGGCAATGTCACCTGATCTCATGCTTTTTGATGAACCTACTTCTGCTCTAGATCCAGAAATGGTTGGAGAGGTATTGGATGTAATGCAGTCCTTAGCGAAGGACGGAATGACTATGATAGTAGTTACTCATGAAATGGGATTTGCTAAGGAAGTGGGAGATAGGGTTATCTTTATGGATGATGGAAGAATTGTAGAAACAGGTACTCCTGATAAAATATTTAATAATCCAGAACATCCGAGAACTCAAGACTTTTTAAGAAAGGTTATACGATAAAACAATACTCCTTTCTAGTTTAATCTTATTTGATTATTACTAGAAAGGAGTATTTATTATTATTTAAATATCTTAATTCTTTCTTCTAAAGAATTATATTCTTTTTCTCCTGGTTCAGTAGTTGGTTTTCCAAATGGCATCTGAGCAATTAACTTCCAGCTGCTAGGTATATTCCACTCTTTTTTCACATCTTCTTCAATAAGTTCATTATAATGCTGCAATGATGCTCCATATCCTTCTATTTCTAATGATGTCCATATTACAAATTGATGCATTCCACTTGATTGCTGTGACCAGATAGGGAAATTATCTTTATAAGTTGGAAATTCTCTTTGCAAATATTCTACTATGCTAGTATCTTCAAAGAATAAAATTGTACCATATCCAGCACTAAATGAGTTGATCTTTTCTTCTGTAGAAGAAAATTTATCAGCTGCTACTATCTTTCTCAATGCTTCTTTAGTTATATTCCATAATCTAGTGTGATGTTTATCTAATAGCAACACTACCCTCGCAGTTTGTGAGTTAAAAGCTGATGGTGTATGTTTTACTGCATGTTCTATAATTTCTTGAATCTTTTCGTCAGATACTACTTTATTCTTACTAATCCCATAGTATGTTCTTCTTTTTTCTACTGCTTGATTAAAATTCATAGTCATTTTCTATTCCTCCATTTAATTTCCTTTTTTCATTTCTATTACCAAAACATTAGATGTTTCTCTTGCTTTTATTAGTATATCTTCTTCTACTACTTCCAATGCATCTCTATCCTTTAATTCAATTCCATTTATCTCTGAAATCCCTTCTATCTGTACTAAATATGCCTGTCTTCCTTCTCTAACTTTAAAATCTATTTCTTTATTTTTTTCTAATTCTAGTACGTGTATATTTGCATCTTGATATATTTTTATAGGTGCATTTCCTTCAGTACTTGATACTATTTGAAGCCATTTATTCCTTCTATCTTCCCATTGAAACCTATAATCACCATAGTTTGGCGTAAGTCCTTTTTCATTTGGAATTATCCATATTTGTAAAAACCTTGAAGTATTCTCTCCTAAATTATGTTCACTATGATAGATTCCCGTCCCTGCACTCATATATTGTACATGTCCTCTTGTGATAGTATTTTTATTCCCTATACTATCTCCATGTGTAAGCTCTCCATCTACTACATAGGATACTATCTCCATATCTTTATGAGGATGCATTTCAAATCCGGTATTAGTTTTAACCAAATCATCATTTAATACTCTTAACACTCCAAAGTTCATATTATCCTTATTGTAATAGCTTGAAAAAGAAAAATGAAAAATACTTTTTAGCCAGCCTAAATCAGATCTACCCATGTTTTTATTATCTAACTTTCTTAACATAATCTTCTCTCCTTCATTTTAGTTATTTTTTTATATCTTATTTTTATTTATTACTCAGTTACCTTTAGTTACTTAGTTTAATTATATTATTACATAAGATAATTTATATGTCAAGCATAATTTAAAAATATTTTAAATAAAAAATACCTCCATTGAATTATCAATTAGGAAGCATTTTTCTAAATCCATTCTACGGAAAATTAAAATTAAAATGGGATAAAACTTTCCTGTGGGTTATAAAAAAATCCTCTAATTAAAATAGAGGATTTTTGATAGTTCATTTAGTTATTAGCCCCACTTTTCAGCCCACTTTTGTATTTCATCCATGGCTGTGCTAAGTTCCTTTCCTTTGTCTGTAAGCTCATATTCAATCCTTACAGGGGTTTCTGGATATACCTTTCGTATAACTATGCCTTCTTGCTCTAGTTCTTTAAATCTTTCTGTGAGCATTCGCGCACTCATATTAGGTATTGCTGCTGATATATCAGTAAAACGTTTTTGTCCATTTAATAATGTTCTTATAATTAGTCCAGTCCATCTTTTTCCTAACAATTCAAATGCATCTTCAAATTTTGGACATAAATGATATCTTTCCATTTTCATTCACCACCTATTAATATTATACCATAGTTAGTATAATAAAGTAAGTATATTATTATACTATACCGAGTTAATAGTATATAATCTATTTTGTTAAATAAAATAAATTCAAATGATATAAATAAGTATTAGAAAATAGAAATGAAAACTTAGAAAGATTTTTAACTTTTGTGGAGGATAAAATTATGAATGAAAATAACTTTACAGATAATTTTCCTATTACCGTAAAACATAATAGAATAAAAGACTGCGAAAATGCTTATGAGGATTTAATGGAAGAATTTAATGCTATTCTCGACGCCTCAAATGATGGAATACATATTACTGATGGAAAAGGAGTAACTTTAAGATTTAATAAATCCTGTGAAAGAATTGATGGTGTAAAGGCTGATTATGTAATAGGAAAACATATGGAAGAATTAGTAGCAGAAGGTATATATTCAGAGTCCGTTGCTTTAGCTGTAATTAAAGAAAAAAAACAAATTTCCATGCTCCAACAAGTAAATGGTAAAGAAGTTATAGGAACTGGAACTCCAATATTTAAAAATGGAGAATTATATAGAATTGTCATCAATTCTAGAGATATAACTGAATTAAGGGATTTGAAAAGAGGTCTGGAAGAGGCTAAATTAATCAACAAAAAATATCAACAAGAATTGGATATTATCAGCTCTAAGGATAAAGCAAAGAATAGCAATATCATCTATAATAGTGACAAGATGGATAAAATAATAGATCTAGCCCTTCGGGTTGCTAAAGTTGATTCAACAGTTCTTATTGAAGGTGAGTCTGGTGTTGGTAAGGGAGTCTTAAGTTACTTCTTACACAACAACAGTCTTAGATACAATAAGGCTTTTATTAAAATTAATTGTGGTGCAATACCCGAGAATCTTTTAGAATCAGAATTATTTGGTTATGAAAAAGGCTCTTTCACTGGTGCAAATAAAGATGGAAAAGTGGGATTAATTCAATTAGCAGATAAAGGAACTTTGTTTCTTGATGAAATAGGAGAGTTACCACTTAACTTACAAGTAAAATTATTAAATGTAATACAAAATAAAGAATTAACTAAGGTTGGAGGCACCACTACTATTCCTATTGATATTAGAATTATTGCAGCTACTAATAGAAATCTACAAGATATGGTAAAAAATAAAGCTTTTAGAGAAGATTTGTATTATAGACTCAAGGTTGTTCCCATAACAATTCCTCCACTAAGAGAGCGAAAAGAGGATATCCCCCCTCTCATTTTAAATTTCTTAAATAGGTTTAATGAAAAATATAATTATAATAAAAAAATAAGTCCAGAAGCTATGAAAATATTGTTGAGTTATAATTGGTCTGGAAATATTCGAGAAATTGAAAACCTTATTGAAAGACTAGTGGTCACAACTAATGATGATATTATTAATAGACAGGATATCATTGATTGCCAATTAGTTTCTATAGGAGATTATTCAAACTTTGATATAAATAAAATCAGCAGCTATAAAAATATTATTGCAGAATATGAAAGAAAACTACTCCTAGATATAATGCCTCAATGCAAAAGCACCTATGAAATGGGTGAAATACTAGATTTAGATAGGAGTACCATAAGAAAGAAATTCAAAAGGCTAAATATCAAACTAGAATTTAAGGAGGACTGATTTCCTATGAGGAAATTATTCCTCCTTAAATTATTGATATTGACTGGCTCTTATTTTATAATCATTTAAGCATTTTGCGGAGGAAATTATTCCTCCTGTTTTCAGTTTTCTTGTTATAAACCCTTGATTTATCAGGTTGTTTTTTTGGCATAGGACTTGCTATATAGTATATCGAAAAATAAAATTTATTTGGAGGTATAAAAATGGAAAATATTAATGCAAACCAACCAGCAAGTGCTTCATCCTCACCAAGATTTGTTAATATGGGTACATTTATGAGGATGCCAAGAATTGATAAATTAGAAGGTTTAGACTTTGCTATTGTGGGGATTCCTTTTGACACAGCAAGTTCCTTTAGAACAGGTGCAAGATTTGGTCCTAATGGAATCAGAAACATTTCTGTAATGATGAAGCCTAATAATGTAATAATGGAAATCAATATCTTAGATGAGCTAAAGGGCGGAGACTATGGGGACATAAATATAGTCCCAGGCTATATACTACCTAGCTATGAAAAAATCGAAGAGGAAATGACTAAAATCGTCAATGCAGATGTTATACCAATAGCCTTAGGAGGAGATCACTCAATAACCCTTGCTGAATTAAGAGCAATTGTCAAAAAACATGGTCCAGTAGCATTGGTTCATTTTGATTCCCATGCGGATATTAATGAAGAAGTATTTGGTGAAAAATACAATCATGGAACTCCTTTTAGAAGAGCTATTGAAGAAGGCTTAATAGATCCTTCACATTCTATCCAAATTGGTATGAGAGGCTCCTTATATGACCCTAATGAACATAAAATGGCTGCTGAACTAGGTCTAAAGCTAATCCCTGCTCATAAAATCAGAGAAATGGGCTTTGAAGAACTATTAAAACAAATTAAAGAAAGAGTAGGAGATAAAAAAGCTTTCCTTACCTTTGATATTGACTTTGTAGACCCAGCCTATACTCCTGGTACAGGAACACCAGAAGTAGCAGGATTCACTTCCCTTGAAACCTTAAATTTAATTAGAGGAATTAAGGAATTAAACTTTGTAGGTTTTGATATTGTTGAAGTTGCACCACCATATGATTTTGGAGAGATTACATCATATATGGCTGCTAATATTGCTTTCGAGTTTTTATCAATTCTTGCTCTAAAGAAAAAAAATAGTAGATAATAAGATAAAAATAAACCAAAGACTGGAGGATTTATATATGTCCGATACTTTGATTAAGGGAGATAATTTAGAAGAACTAAAAAAATTAAATCTAGATTTAAATGATATTACAGTCCTAGACTCTTTATCCTTAGACAAAAAAAGCAGCCAAATAGGTTTGATAAAATCTGTTTTTTTTACTGCAATTGCCATATTCGTATTCTTTATACCTTTAACCATAAATGGAACGACAGATGTTCCTTTTGGTTTTATCTACAATTTCTTTATAAAGGCTTTAGGAAATTTTGGACTATGGTTAATAACCTTAGTTATAGTATTTACTGGAGTTGTGAGCGTATATGGAAAATTTTTTGCTAAAAAAGATACTATGTTAGGTAAATATTTTGGTGAAGATTCTGTGTTTCATCCCTTTATGTATTTACTAGGTGGCTTCTTTACCTTATTATATACTCTGGATGCAACAGTTCCTGGATTTACAGGTCCAGAATGGATAGTAGGAACTAGCACTGGCGGAACCGTTGTCCCAGCAATAGTAATGGGTGTAGCTTGGATAATCCCAGTTGGCTGTTTCTTTATGCCTTTTCTATTAAATTATGGAGTAATAGATTTTGTTGGGTCATTGATGGAACCTCTGATGAGACCTGTTTTTAAAGTTCCTGGAAGAGCAGCAGTAAATGCTATAGCATCTTTTGTCAGTTCCTCCTCAGTAGGAGTTTTGATTACAAATAAGCTATATCATACAGGAGTCTATACAGAGAAAGAAGCAGTCCTCGTTGCCACAGGATTTAGTGCAGTAAGTGTAGGATTTGCTTATATGGTAATTAAAACGGCAGGTTTAGCTGATCATTTCTTAAAAGTGTATTTTATAGCATTATTCATTACTCTATTGATTAGTGCAATAATGGCAAGGATACCACCTTTATGTAGAAAAAAAGATATTTATTATAATGGTAAAGCTCAAACGAAAGACGATATTAAAACTCAAAAAAATAAGGGAAAAGGAATTATTAAAACAGGATTGGATAGAGCTATAAAAAAATCTTATACTGCTAATAATATTTTCAGTGAAATAAAATCTAGTTTAATTGATGGATATATTGTATTTCCTAAGGTGTTGACCTTATTAGCTTCCATGGGAATTTTAGGACTAATTGTTGCTGAATATACTCCTTTTTTTAATTGGCTCGGAGCTCTATTTGTTCCACTACTTAAGTTGTTTCAAGTACCTAATGCCGTTGAAATAGCACCTTCTCTCCCAGTAGGAATCGCTGAAATGTTTTTACCAGTATTATTAATTGCTGATAAAGTAGAGTTGTTAGATATCGGTGCTAGATATGTAGTCACAACTATTTCAATAGTCCAAATTATTTTCTTCTCTGAAACTATAGTTGTAATGATGGCAGCAAAATTGCCAGTAAAATTAAGTGAATTAATCATATGTTTCTTTGAAAGAACTATTATAGCTATACCTATAACTGCATTGTTTATGCATATATTGTTTTAAATATTAGAATAGATAAAGGTGGAGCTTATCAGTATACTCCACCTTATATTTTATACCATTTATCTAACTCTTATTTCTCTACAACAAACTCAGTTTTCATAGTAGGTGAATTTGTCATAGTGTCTTGAACTGGGCAGGTTCTATCTATAAAATCGAATTCTTCTTCTGAAGAATTGGATTTTATTTTGATTTTAGTTCTCATTTCAGAAAATCCAATTTTTACTTTTTTATTTTTTCTCACAAATCCATTTGTAAGCCGTTGACAATCTTAGATACTAAGTTTACTATAAAGATATATTATGGTATTCAGGAGGTAGGTAAATAGATGGAAAGACAATATGTGTCTGTTATTGGTGGTGCCAATATTGATATTATAGGTACACCCTATTATAATTTAACTCCCAATGATTCCAATCCAGGTAGAACAACATTGACATTAGGTGGAGTTGCAAGAAATATTGCTGAAAACCTTAGTAGATTAGGAGTCAATATAGAATTTATAACTGTATTAGGAAATGATAGTTATTCTCGTGAAATAGAACACAGCTGTCAAGAACTTAATATTAGCTTAGAACATTCTCAGATTATGCCTAATGAACGAACTTCTACTTATATTTGTATTAATAATGAATTAGGTGAAATGCAAGTGGCCATTTCTGATATGGAGATTTACAAATATATAACTCCCAGTTATTTACAAAAAAAGCTTGAAATAATTAATGGTGGGGCAGCATGTGTAGTAGACACTAACATTCCTGAAGAGTCACTGGAATATCTAATGGATAATTCTAAAGTTCCTATATTTCTTGATACCGTTTCTACTAAAAAGACTGAAAAAATCAAAGATTCTATTCGTAATATTCATACCTTAAAACCTAACATTATAGAAGCAGAAATTCTTTCTAATATGAAAATTATCAACGCAGAAGATTTAGAAAAGGCAACTAGTATTATCCTTAAAAAAGGTATTAAAAGACTGTTTGTGTCTTTAGGTGCTAGGGGTGTATACTATACCGATGGGACTATTAAAGGCAGTATCTTACCTATACCAACTGAAATAATCAATACTACCGGAGCAGGTGATAGTTATATAGCTGCTGTTGCTTGGGCGTATTTAAAGGGTTTTGATTTAGAAAAATCAGCTAAAGCCGGCCTAGCCGCATCTTATATTTGTGTAAGATCAAATCAAACAGTATCAAAAGATATATCAGCACAAAATATTGAAAATATAATGGAAAATAATTGGAGGTAATATGATGAATTTAAAAGATATTTTAGTAATAAATCCTGAAGTACAAAAGGCTATTGATGAAAATAGACCTGTAGTAGCATTAGAATCTACTATTATATCCCATGGCATGCCTTACCCTCAAAATGTAGAAACCGCTTTAACAGTTGAAAAGATAGTTAGGGAAAATGGAGCTATCCCTGCAACTATTGCTATAATAGGTGGAAAGCTTACGGTAGGTATTACTCATGAGGAAATTGACCATCTTGGTAAAAAAGGACTTAACGTAACAAAAGCCAGCAGAAGGGATATTCCTATTCTTGTTTCAAGGAAAGAAGATGGTGCCACAACTGTTGCCGCTACAATGATAATCGCTTCTCTTGCTGGAATAAAAGTTTTTGCTACAGGTGGAATTGGCGGAGTTCATCGAGGTGCAAAGATAACTATGGATATTTCTGCTGACCTCGAGGAACTCTCTAATACTGAGGTAGCCGTTGTATGTGCTGGAGCAAAATCCATTTTGGACCTTGGTTTAACTATGGAATATCTAGAAACCAAAGGTGTTCCTGTTATTGGCTATCAAACAGATGAGCTCCCTGCATTTTATACTAGAGAAAGTGGATTTAAAGTAAATTATAGAATGGATACTCCTGATGAAATTGCAAGAGCTTTAAAAGCAAAGGAAAATTTAAATATGAAAGGCTCTATGGTAATTGCCAACCCTATTCCTATAGAATATGCTATGGATTACTCATATATAAATAATGCTATAAATGATGCAATTGTAGAAGCAGAAAAACTTGGTATCAAAGGAAAGGAAACAACCCCTTATTTACTTGATAAAATTCAGAAACTAACAGAAGGCAAAAGTCTTACAGCAAATATTCAATTGGTATATAACAATGTAAAGCTAGGAGCACAAATAGCATCTGAATTATGTAAATTATAGATATATGACACGAGCGGATGATTCTTCTATAGTGCAGAAGAACCATCCTTTTTTATTTGGACATATGGAGTCTTTTATTTTTACTTAAACTTGATTTTTTTTAGGATTTGCTGTATTATGGTTGAAATACTTAATAATTTAGAGGAGTAATGGAAAAATGTCTATAGAAAAAGTAAAAGAATATTTAAAGCAATTCAATAAGGATAAAGATGTTCTTGAAATGGAACAATCAACTGCTACAGTTCAATTGGCAGCAATTGCTTTGGGTACTGAAGAAGCAAGAATCGCAAAATCTCTATCCTTCTATGATGGAGATGGAGCCATGATTGTAGTAGTTGCAGGAGACGCAAAGGTTGACAACAAAAAGTTTAAAAGTGAATTTAATTTTAAGCCCAAAATGTTATCTCCAGAGGATACCGTAAGCTTTACAGGTCATGAGGTCGGAGGTGTATGTCCCTTTGCTCTGCCTAGCAATATAAAAGTATATCTAGATGATTCTATGAGAAGATTTGCTACGATGTTTCCTGCCTGTGGCAGCAGCAATTCTGCTATTGAACTTAATTTAGATGAATTGGAAAGAATATCTAAAAGCTGTAAATGGATAGATGTTTGTAAGGACTGGGAATAAGAAATCCCCTGCAAGGACTCTTTATAAAGGATCTTTGCAGGGGATTTTGTTTATTACTATTTAGATGGGAGTATATCATATTTCTCCAATATCTTTAAGGCTTCTTCACGATCACTTACAAATGGAACAATACAATGGCCTGTATTACTGTTGAAATGTCCACCATAGTCACCATCTTTACCTTCATACTGTTCATATAGCACTATCACCGTTCTATACAAAAGTGGCCTAGACACAATCTTTCCAAAATGATAGTATTTTGTGATTGGACGTCCATCAGTACCAACACCCTCTTTGTAAGTATATACTAATGGCGATTCATGATCTATTCCTTTTATAAATTGTAGCCTTTCCATTTCATTAGAGGTTAATTCATATTCAGGAACAGAAATTTGACCTTGAAAAGTATTGTCTGTAAATAGATTAAATCTATATTTTCCTGAAATATAAATCTTATGTGTTTCTAGATAGGAGGGATCATCCAGTTTTATTTCCACGGCATCAAGCTCCTTATTAATTGGAAATGGAATAGTATATATCAGAACAAAGGCAATAAAGAAAATATAAACAGCTTTTTTGATTATTTTAGCATATAACGTTTTCATCTTCCCCCTTGTAATATGTTGTATTATATTAGTTGCCATATTCTATATTCTCGTATCTAAAATTTTATCCCATATTTATAATTTTAGCAAACAACTTTTTAATATCTTCTTGACCGCATATATCTACTTCTTCTTTGGTATTTCCAACACTAATTGACAACTTTATCTTATCACATTCTTCCATAACTTCAATTAACATTGAATCCTCTATTTCTCTGCAAGATTCAGATTTGGCATATACTAATTCAACATCTGGTTCAAGAACATATTCTAACTGCTGCCTTCTAATAGAGTTAATTAAATCTTTAAAGTAGTACATGCCATATAAAGTAGCTTCTAAATAATCTGAAATAGCAAAACAATTAAACCCATCATCTAGGAAAGCATCTCTTAATCGAGTCATGATATAGTACACAACTTCTTTGTTTCCTTGAAAATATATAGTAGCACAATTAGTTAATACAATATTAGAAGCACAAATTGGATAAGTATCATCAGCTGGCAACAACCAAAATTCAAATGGATAACATTTCATTATTGACTCAATATCACTATCCATTATGCCTAAGTAAAGTACACGAATTATATTATCATTAACAGGAAGTGCATTTAAAAATCCTCTGAGCTTTTTAACATTAACCTCTTTATCGTTATGAGGGATAAATACATAATCATCACCATCTGCTTCAAATATTATATCATTATATATATTTATAACCTCAAAGGGTAGAGCTTCTTCTAGAATTACTTTCCTATCTAGATTAATTATAGTAACCTTATCAAAAAAAATTGGATGTTCACATAAAAACATATTATTAGTCACACCTAATTCATTTAATATTGTTGCTGACTTACTACTGTTATTAGATTTGATAATATTATGTATATTTGCTGTTAAGGCTGGTGCTGCATAGCTGTTGGCTATTTGGGTAACATAATTGAAATTTTTGTTTATATTTATTCTATGCTTAGAGGGCATCAAAAAGCTATATCCCCATCTATCTCTAACATTATTATAAGAATTAAACAGTTCATCAGCTCTAGCAGAAAAAACACCTAAATAAGCAGCTGGGAAAGAAAGACCTTTATTATTACTATGAGCTGCCACGATTATCTGATTATTATTTATAATCTTTTTAATTATATTTTTTAAACGATAATCATCAGAAAGATTTACCGTACCTCCACTTAAGTGTATAATCGGGATTCTCTTATCTAAACAGTATTCAAAGGCAGCCATCAAAGCCTCAATACTTGTCTTCATCTCTAATGTAGTAAATATTCTTATACTCACCAGCTCCGCTTCCGGAGCATATAAATTTATAATTTTGCATACATTAAAACCATGGTCTGTTATCGCTGGAATATCATCTGACCTATTTACCACCAAGTTCTTGTCATTTACAATCAAGTCCTCTATTATATTTAATTCATCCTTTAATTCCGATATTACACCTTCATCTATTACAGCTATTTTCATAATCTATCCCTCGGCTTTTACCATATATTTCTTTTGCTGGTATCTAAAGAGTTCAGCATATCGTTTATTATCCTTTAATAGTTTTTCTGGTTTACCATCCTCTATAATTTCACCTTTTTCCAATACTATAACCCTATCAGCCAGAGATAAATTAGAAAGTCTATGGGATGTAAATAAAGTTAATCTGCCCCTAGTCATCTCCTGTAGCTTATTAAAAATTTCATGCTCTGCTTTAGGGTCTAAATTGGAAGATACCTCATCTAAAATGAGAATAGTATCTTTTCTATATAACACCCTAGCTAATGCTAGTTTCTGTGTTTGTCCTCCCGATAAAATTAAACCCTCTGAAGTAAAGAATTTTGATATATATGCATCTAATCCAGCATCGTTTAAGCTTAATATCTCCATAAAATCGGATTTATCCAATGCTTCTATTATCTCATCATCTTTATTTATTTCATTTGGATTTGTTAAATGAAAGTTTTCTCTAATACTAAAAGCAAAGTTATTCATATCCTGAAAGTAAACACTGAAAGCTTTTCTCAGAGAGCCAATAGAATATAAGCTTATATCTATACCATTAATCTTAATCATCCCGGAAGTCGGCTCATAAAATCTTAATAATAATTTTATAAGAGTTGATTTTCCAGAACCATTTAATCCTACAAAAGCTACATGCTCTGGAGCATCAATATAGAAGCTAATATCTTTTAGGGCATACTTTTCACTAAGAGAATATATAAAACTAACATTTTCAAAAGCAATACTCTCTACTTTATTTAACTCCAATTCGCCTTCATCCTGAATCCTGTTGATGTATTTAAATAAAGACTGATAATTATTCATCCTCAGCTTATTTTCAACTATTTCCATAGCAGAGGCTATAAACCCTGATGTAGAATACCATAGTTGTCCTAATAATCCGCTTAAAAATACATAATCTCCTATTAATAATTTTCCATCTAATATATTGAAAATAATATGTCCGCTAACGATAACCAAGACTATCTCAGGTAAAAAATCTAAGATAAGTGTTACTCTCGATCTTTCTTTTAAAATTTTCTTGCGCTGAATAAATAGTCTGCCCCATAGCTTGTCATAAGAATCCTTAAGCATTTTGCTGGATTGAAAAAGTCTCATATCTTGGCTAAATCTTCTATCAAAAGCAATATTTTGAATATAAGATAGCTTTCTCCTATTTGCCATTTGGTCTAAACTTAAGTCGTAAAGAGATTCCGTATAATATTTTAGGGCTGCTCCAGATGGTATCGCAACTGCTATCATTAATAGGGAATAAAATATATTTTCTTTTGAGAGAATTACAAAGGCTATTAAAAATGATATAGCGGCAGATATAGCTGAAATACTTGACCCTAAGGCTTGAATAAGAATTGATCCGTCCCTCATAGCTGATGTAATCTTATCTTGATAATTGGGGTCATCAAAATAAGCCAAATCTACATCAAAAGAAAAATCCATCATATTTCTTACCATCCACTGGTCCAATTCCTCTGAATGAACCATTCTAGTATATATTTGAACCTTTATCATAATTACTTTTACCAATGCTATCAATGCCATTAAAATCAAAAGATTATATATGTATCTGCTATGATAGCCCCCTGCATATCCAGATATATAGTTGATTATCTGTTTTGAAACAAAAGCACCTGCTATATTTAATATAGGATTAAATAGTTCCGAGAATACTCTCAACAATGTATATATCGGGGAGACTTTCCAAGAAAGACTGATGCACCAAGAGAATACCTGTACAAAGTCCTTTATATTATCTTTATATTTATTCCGAAAATCTTTAAACATAATAAAACCTCGCTTATTATATTAGGAGAAAGACTTGCATAGATACTCTCTCCCAAATCTTTATTTTATCATCTCAATAGTTCCATCCTTAATTCTCCATACATGATCCGATTCTTCTGCGATTTCCATATCATGAGTTACTATGATTACACAAAAATCCTGTTGATGAGCTAGTTGTTTCAATATATTTATGATTCGTTCACTGTTTTCATCATCTAAATTTCCTGTAGGTTCATCCGCTAAGATTACCTTTGCCCCTGTGGCTAATGTTCTTCCAATGGCCACTCTTTGCTGTTCCCCTCCTGATAAATTGGAAGGATAGCGAGATAGCTTATCTCCATCTATCCCCAAGGAATCCAACACCGATTTTCCCTTTTCTCTTGCCTCTTCTTTTGGTATTCCCTTGTATTCCATAGGAAAACTTACATTTTCCAAAGCAGTAAGCAGTGGAAATAATTGAAATGCCTGAAATATCATTGAAACATTATCTCTCCTGTATTCATCTAAATCCATATCCTTTAAATCATTTCCATCTATGGAAATCTTCCCTTGAGTCGGTTCGTCTAGTCCTGCCATTATGGAAAGCAAAGTAGTTTTTCCACTACCGGAAGGTCCTACTATTGCATTTAATTTTCCTCCTTCAAAGGTACAATTTATATCCCTCAGTACATCTTTATCTGCACCTTTATATCTATAAAAAATATTTTCCAGTTCTAACTTTGCCATATTGATTTCCCCCTTTATCTATTATTGGCTTCATATCTATTCCTTTACCTGAAGCATTTCCAGTGGCTTTTTATTGGTTACCTTTCCTATACCTAGTATCAGTCCTGCTGTAGTACCTAGCATATATCCTCCTGTTACCATTATGTATTTCACTAAATCTATCGGATAGGATTTTATGGATATAGCAAATACGGCTATACATGCTATGGCTGTTCCTATTAATACCAATATAAGATTTTCTTTAAATATATTCCATCTTACTTCTTTTTCCTTTACACCTAATATTCGTAAAATCGCTACATCTGTTGTGCGTCGTAGTACCATTATAAAGACTAATATACCTGCTATTACAATTGATAGAGTAAATGTTATAGGATATAAAACTTCTAGTAAGGATAGATTCTTTTCTAATGGTTCTATTACATTAGTTAGTTCCTCGTCCCACAGTTTCAGCTCCGTTGCAAATTCATTGAAGCTATTATTAGACACTAGTCCCTTTATCTCTGCTTTACGCGATATAAGCTCCTTATTCTTTTCTTGCTTAAACTCAAATTCTATCTTGCTATAGAATATTTGCATCTCAACATTATTCAATACCTCCATTGGATAAATAAATACTTCCATGTCTTCATTTACTATGTTTTTTCCATAATAATTTTTTCCAGTGGAAATTCCTTTATAGGTTCCTACTATGGTTCCATAGGTCCTTACGGATAGCTGTCGATGCCGTGAAGCAGGCTCTAAAAGTATCTTATCTCCCAATTTTAGGTCGTAATGATCCATTGCCTTCTCAGCTACTAAAATTGGAAAACCCTCTTCTCCATTTTCATCTAATATCGTTAGCTCACCATTCTTAGAATATCCTCTGGTATATTCCTTGTCAAAATCCTCCAATGAATAATTATCTATAATATTTAAATCAGTTAGATTTATAATTCCATCTGAGCTATTATAGCTTTTATTGCTTGCATATACTACAAATATTGGGTGCTTTATAAAAACATGAACCTTATCCTTTTCTCCTATTTCATATTTCTTTATTGCTCCATCTCTATCTATATATAGTTCTTCATAATTCATCCATGCTATGGATTTATAATCCTCTACTAACCCCGTCTCCATCAATCTATCTATATGTCTCCTATGGATTGGACCTGTTCCATGACTTGTAGTTCTGCTTCCCTTTGCCACTATATCTCCCGTTATAATACTGTCTTTATATGCCTTTTCTATTAGTTCATTGTTCTTGATAGTTAGGTAGTTCATCCATAGCAATGCAAAGGTAAATATTCCTGCCAATATTATTAGGAATATAGATGTTACCTTTGAACGTAAAGTATAATTTATTGAAAATCTTCTCAATGCTTTTTTACTATCTTTTCTATGGTCCTCTATGTACTGCTCTTTTCCTTCCTCTTCTTCTTTTACATATACTGCAGCTTCTGTTGACTGTGATACGGTAGTAGCTTTAACCATATCTATATATTCACTTTCTTCTTTACTTTCTTCTTGTAAAATTTTCTTCTTTTTATTGTTATTGATTAAATCTATTACTGATGAATTTTTAAGCTGTTTTATTCTAAGGAACAGCATTATGACAAATGGAAGCATGGATAGGATGATAAATAATATAAAGTATTTTATATCCAGACCAAAATCAACAGTCCTCTGTACATTAGAAGGTATACTGCTCAATATTTCCGTTGATTCTTCTATTGCCTTTTGATAGCCTGTATATCCTCCTAGTACCGATGCTATAATGCCAAATATGACTAGTGGCAATACCAGATGCTTTCCGCTTATTTTTGCAGGGATTCCCAATGCTCTTTCTATTGCATAGTTCAGTTTATGTCCATCTATATATACATATATTACAAAACCTTGTATCAGTATTAAAAGCATGGAAAATACCATAGCGCTTATTGCTGTAGACCTTTTAATCGGGTCTGAAGCTTCTTTAAAGCTGTCTATACTATTCATTAAAAAGGATAATTCATATCCCAATTCCTTTAGCGGCTCTCTATATTTTTCTATAAATGTAGTTTCATCCTCTGCATTTTTTAAAACAAAGCTATATGAATGAACTCTCACAGGTATTGGTTCATCTAATCCTCCAGTATATCTGCCAAGCTCCATAGGCATAGTACTTTCAGGAATATACATACATTCATATTGAGCAGCACGATTGTTTTTAAATATACCAACTACTTCAAAGGATTTAGGTTCAGATGTATAATAGTTCCTCCATTCTATTTTATCCTTTTCTGTAGATAACAGAACACCATATTCAGAATCTCTCATCTTAATATCAAGCTTATCTCCAATACTTATATTATGATTTTTGGCAATAGTCTCATGTATGATGACTACATGGTTCTGATTGTCATAGTCCTCCTTATCTATCCATCGTCCATCCACCAAGTAATAATCCTTTGCATTCTCTTGTACCTCCTGCATTGCTGTCATATCCTTAGTACCTATAAGATCATATGAGATAATATTCTCATTGATAAAGTCCATTTCCTCCTTGATGATTTTAAACTGTGGATTATCCCAATCTATATATCCATTATCATCTAGTTCTATATATAGGGGTCCACCATCATATAGGGGCTTGGCAGCAGAACCTGCGTTACTCTGCACATAGACTTCTGTTCTGAATAAGTATTTTTTTCCCTGCTCCAACTGAAATAATTGGTCAATAACGTCATTGTTGATATATTCATACTTTTCCCCTGTCATTATAGAATAAGGCAGGAATAGAAAACGATGCTCCTGGTACTCCTTATAGTAAAATTCTGATTCTATATAGTTTGGGATTCCAGCCAATATATCTGTTACCTTAGCCCTTAGTATTGTCCCTTCATAGATATTCTCAGCAAGGGTATATTTATCTACCTCCTTCAGCTCTCCAATAAATATTGTATCATTTACATTTGAACCTATCATCTCACTATACGCACTATCATTTCGTTTATTTCTATATAATCCATCTATCAATCCTATAGTAAATCTTCTATTATCCTCAAAAGCTATCATTGGGTCACCAGTGATTATCTCCTGAGCTTCTTTTACATCATAGTTATTCTCATCTAATGGTCGTATTGTCCCAATGCTCCTATAATATTTTCCAATATTATCTATCTCTCTATTGACTATGAAGAACTGACTAATACTAGATATAAAGAGATTTGATGCAATTAATAATATAATGAGAAGGAGTATGCCCTTTAGTGGTCTTCTTAGGTTAGATTTGTTGATTGGATTTTTCATGGATTTCACTCTCCTTATACTTTACTATATTAAGCAAAATAATATATGATTGCGTTATTATCCTATAATTGAAGACGATTGTTAAGCTAGCTTTAATTAATAGTAAGTCTAGGCAATCAAGCTACCTAGACTTATTAAACCTGTATGCCTTAGTCTTAGAAAAAATTATCCTCTGTTATATGAAGCATCAGCAAGAACATGTAGTAGCTGTTCATTCATACTCATAATTAAAATTTTATCAATTATTTCATCTTCAATTTTATTTATCTTTGCTAATACTATGCTCATGCTTGTACCCCTTTACTATTTTAATTAAAGTGTATTTCATAATAATTTTATTGTCAGCTAACTTTTGTACATATTTTTTAAAAAATTTGACTTTATATATAGAGAGAGGCATACTACTCAATAAATTAAAATAATCAATGAATTAATTAACTTTCCTTCTATCTATTATTGATTTCATGCCTATTCCTTTACCTGTAACATCTCTAATGGCTTTTTATTGGTTACCTTTCCTATACCTAGTATCAGTCCTGCAATAGTACCTAGCATATATCCTCCTGTTACCATTATGTATTTCACTAAATCTACCGGATAGGATTTTATGGATATAGCAAATACTGTTATACATGCTATGGTTGTTCCTATTAATACCAGTATAAGATTTTCCCTAAATAGATTCCATCTCACTTCTTTTTCCTTTACACCTAATATCCGTAAAATTGCTGCATCTGTTGAGCGACGAAGTACCATTATAAAGACTAATATACCTGCTATTACAATGGATAAGGTAAATGTTACAGGGTACAGAACTTCTAATAAGGATATATTCTTTTCTAATGGTCCTACTACATTTACAACTTCTCCATCCCATAGTTTTAACTCAGTCGGGATTTCATTAGATGAATTGTCGGAAACTATTTTCTTTATCTCTTCCTTTCTTTCCATAATCTCTTTGTTTTTCTCTTGCTTAAATACAAACTCCATTTTACTATAATAAA
>NZ_JAHLOH010000058.1:0-58408 GCF_018917285.1 Tissierella carlieri
TAGTCAGTCCATTAGATTACTATGAACACAGGCGTAATGTTAGATTTAATTGAACCGCCGTATACGGAACCGTAAGTACGGTGGTGTGAGAGGGAAAATTTATTTTTCCCTACTCGATTTAAATAAAGTTACTGAATATTAATAAATATATTTTATTATAGGAAGGATTTTGGATAAACATGTAGAATAAATAATATTATAGATAGTTATTATTAAAAATAGAATAACAAAATCAATTGAAAGGTAGAACTATTATGCATTTAAAATCTGTAAAATATATAAAACCTAAGAATACAAATAAATATCCTTTTAATATTCCACTATTTAAGGATTTTGATATATTAGAATTTAGAACTCCTGTAACAATTTTTGTAGGAGAAAATGGTACAGGTAAATCTACTTTAATAGAAGGGATTGCAGCAGGGGTTGGATCTATAACTATCGGAGATGATTCAATTGATTATGATAAATCTTTGAAGGCAGCTAGGGAGTTATCTAAAAGTTTAAAACTAATATGGAATATAAAAACTAAAAAGGGATTTTTTTTAAGGGCAGAGGATTTTATATCATATACTAAAAGAATAGCGGAGATAAGAAATGAGTTAGAAGAAGAATTAAAGGAAATTGATAATACATATGACGATAGATCAGAGTTATCTAAGAGTTTAGCTAAAATGCCCTATAATAATTCCCTATATGAATTAAAGAAGAAATATGGAGAAGGATTAGAAACTAAATCTCATGGAGAAAGTTTTTTAGAATTATTTAATTCAAGATTTGTGCCTAATGGATTATATATATTAGATGAACCAGAGACACCTCTATCTCCCATGAAGCAACTTGCATTTATATCTATGATAAAGGAAATGGTAGAAAAAAATGCTCAGTTTATTATAGCTACTCATTCTCCAATATTAATGGCTATTCCAGAGGCTGCAATCATATCCTTTGATGAGTATCCTATTAAAGAAGTAAATTATAATGATTTGGAGCATGTGAATTTAACCAAAGATTTCTTAAACAATCCAGGGCAGTATTTAAGACATTTATAACATTAGTAAAGGAAAATTATTATGGAATTAGAGGTGAAGATTAGAGAAGTTATATAGATTTTTATGAGAAGTATAAAATTATCTATCATAAATGTAGGAGTTGGCAAATGAAAACAATAATATCAGAAGAAATGATCTTAGATGATTTAATAAAAACATTTCAGCGTTTATTTGATTTGAATGTATTGGAGTCTACACCAGTAAAAAGAGGATGGTTAAATTTAAAGTGGAAAATTACGACGGACTCAGGACAGTTTTTACTTAAGCAATATAATGAAGAAAGATATAAAATGTATAAAAGAGAGAATCTATTGTTTGCATTCACTCAGCAGGTTAGATTGTATAATAAGGGGATCCGGTGTCCAAATTTGTTATCACATAATGAAGATATTTTACTTGAATCCGATAATGGTGAACGATTTATGGCAATGGAGTTTTGTAAAGGGAAAGTGATTTCACCAGGTAAAGCCAATGTTCATCAAATGTATGATTTAGGTAAAGAAATAGGAAAAATGCATGGATTATTAAATGATGGAACACTAGGTATTAAAGATAATCCCAAATTTATTCCTCCATGCCGTAAGGAGCGTTTACAACATTGGAATTCAATGTGGGAACAAGCAAAGGAAACTGATAAAATTAAGTTACTTACTTATATAGAGGTCCAACGTAAGGCAACAGAAGATTTAAATATAGAAATATTTGATTATCTCCAATCAGGATGGGGGCATCGTGACCTCTGGGTTGATAATCTTTTATTTGATAATAAGGAATTAACAGCGATTTTAGACTTTGACCGATTAAATTATGATTATCCTCAACTTGATGTTGCTCGTGCTGTTATGTCATGTGCTCTAGACGATAATTTTGATGTATCCCTTGCTTCAGCATTTATTGAAGGTTACAGTGAGGAATGTAACGTAAGTAAGGGGTATTTAACAAATGCATTACAGTTGTTATGGTATATGGAAAGTACATGGTGGACAAATGCTTACATGGATCAACACAGTTTACCACCTGCTAGATTCGCAAAAGAAATGATTTGGCTTGCTGAAAACCAAAAAAATTTATCGGATTTATTAGGAAATATTTAATATACATCAAAACTAATAAAACGCTAATTTTGGAAGGAGTGATCGACATGAAACGTCGGGTAATACGAAACAAGGTGATTTATATTTAAAATGAAGCAGTAAATAATATTTTCTCGGTTAAGTTGGCTGATGTTATTTTACTGTTTCAAGGCTAGATAAAACCAATTAAAATTTATTTGAAAGAGGTAGAATAACATGTTAAAACTAAAGTATCTTTTTGATAATAGGGATTTGGCAGAAATGATCTTAGAGAATTGGGAATACGATTTATTTTCACTTAAACTCTTTGACTACTATAGAATTTCATCAAATGCGATTTATCCATTTCAATATAATGGTAAAACTCGATTACTGAGATTTTCTCCTGTAGATGAAAAAGACAAGAATAATATAATGGGAGAATTAGAATTCATTAGTTATTTAAAATCAAGGGAATATCCTGTTTTATGCACTGTGCCTTCAAAGGATAATAAAGAATTAGTAGAAGTGAAGACCCCCTGGGGAAAGTATTTTGGAGTTGTTTTTGATAGAGTTGCGGGGATTCAATTAGGAGAAATAGAATACACACAAGAAATATGCAGAAAACATGGTGAATATTTAGGTAAATTGCATAGACTGTCTTCGGGATATAAGCCTGATAAAAGATTGCGTTGGTCATACGAAGATGTCCTTGAGTGGATTGAAAGGGAATTAGAAAATTTTCCTAATGAAGCTTTAGCCAAACAAGAGGTTAAGATAGTAAGGGATTATTTATCAGAAATACCTAAAGATAGCTATAATTTTGGCTTAATCCACTATGACTTTGAGTTGGATAATGTGTTTTATGACCAATCAACAGATAAATTAAATGTAATTGACTTTGATGATGCCATGTATCACTGGTATGCTATGGATATAGAGAGAGCACTAGATAATATAATGAGTGAAACATCTTGTGAGAATCATTCAATGCTGAGGGAAAACTTTATAATAGGATATAGACAAGAGTTTAATGTTTCCGACGAAATGCTACTGTATATGCCTATGCTAAGAAGATTTGCAAATTTATATGGATATACTAGAGTCCTAGTATCATCCAAGGAAGTTTGGGATAATGAGCCTAAATGGATGCTGGACTTAAGAGCTAGATTAAAGAGTATTATGAAACAAGATTCTATATTTTTTGGGAAACCAATAGAGTAGTAGAGTTTAGAGGCTGACATCTTGTCAGCCTCTAAAATTAAGATACATTAGTAGCCGGAAAAATATACATTCTCTATTTGTTATGAATTTAAGATTGTAAAAGGAGAGAAGTACATGAGAAAAGAAAATGAAGTAATGAAACAGATATTAGATTTTGCTAACAGTGAAGATAGGGTTAGAGCTGTTATGTTGAATGGTTCGAGAGTTAACCCTAATGCACCTAAGGATATAATGCAGGATTACGATATAGTATTCTTTATAACAGATATTGAAGATTTAAGTTATAAAATAGATCAAAGTTGGATTAGTGCATTTGGAGAGCTTGTTATTATGCAGCAGAATGATTTTGAGGATGGGGCATATATCTTTTTGATGCAATTTAAAGATGGAATAAGAATAGACCTTAGTTTTCAAGATATTAGAAGAATTGAAGAATCGGTTAGAGAAGATACTCTTAGCAAAATACTATTAAATAAAGATGATATTGAACTTAAATTACCTAGACCCAATGATAGCAGTCACTATGTACTAAAGCCTTCAAAAAAAGAATTCGATGAATTATTAAATGAAGCATGGTGGATTCAAACCTATGTTGCTAAAGGAATATGGAGGGATGAATTGCCTCTTGCTAAATATATGTTTGATGTTATTTTAATGGACTGTATAAGAAAATTATTGTCGTGGTATATTGGAGAAAACCATAAATGGAATGTAAATGTAGGAAAATGCGGAAAATGGTTCAAAGGATACTTATCTGATGAGATTTATAATGATTTTATTTCAATATATCCAACTATAGATTATGAAGAAATGTGGCAATCACTGTTTAGAGCAGGTAAATTTATTAGGAGAATAGGTGAACCATTAGCTGAACCTCTAGGATATTCCTATCCTATTAAAGATGATATTAATGTAACGGAATACATTACAAAGATTAAGGAGCTGCCAAAGGATGCTAAAGAATTTAGATAAAAATGAAAGGAGAATATAAAATGATATTAAGGTATTTGAAACAACAGATGTTACTTCCCATAAAAGAATATATTATTAATCAACGTGTGAATATTAGAGGGATAGATGTTTTGATTTTGAGTTTCACTATAGAAAGAGATAAAAATAATTTATGGATGATATATGAAAATCAGGAGTTATATAGAGATAGATCTGACGATGAATATATAGTAGAGTTTAGGACAAATCGAGAAAAACTATTAAGAGGTATTAATGCTAGTAGTAAACATAAAGATTTACATATAAGACAAATGGAAATACAAGGACATATTGTTAATTTTAGTTCATCAAGTAGCAGTTCAATCTATAATATGGATCCAGAAGGAATAATGCGATTACAGCATTTTGTTGAAAGTGGTTCGATTTCAGATGAGTGGGATGATGTGAATTTAGAAAATCTTGTAATCGCTCAATATAAACAAATGGATGAGGAAACTGCTCCTAATATAGATAATACTAAGGAATTAGACATTAAATTATATGTTGATCGAGGCACAAGAGAAATACCAATACAACATCCATTTAAAATACAGTTCGGCAAACAAGAAATGGGAACAAAAATCGTATATTATGATGAAGAACTTGGCAAAGAGAATTACTTTTTTATAAATGAAATCTATTCTTTTGATGTATATGAGAATATCAAAAAGAAGGTTGAGAAAATTGAAGAGGTAGAAATGCGAGAAAGAAACCTTAAGATTTTTATAGAAGGACTAGAAAGAATTTATCCAAGGGATAAAAACTTAGCTGTTATAAAATATGAAGCAGCAGATAGTACCCAACTTAATTTTCATATGAAAGAGCATCTAGAAGCGAAGCCAATATATAGTGACTCTGCCATAGGAATTATATGGGGATCCAAAGAGGATGAAATTGGAATCAATGGGTATAAGCTACGGGAATGTGTACTTCAACCTATAGATAAGGACTTCAGCGGTGAATTGGAGATTGAACTGTTTTCTCGGATTCTTGAAATACCAGAGGAAACTGTAGAAAGTATAGGATAGGAGCAAGTTTAGATATGAAAAAGATATTTATTATATTGTTAATCTTAGTGTTACCTATTAGTTGTAAACCTATAGAAGATGATACCAAATTATCACTAGTTACAGACAATTTGCCTAAAAAAGAAAAAACCTATATTAATGTGGCAGGCGAAACCATAGAGGAAAGATATCTAACTTTAGAAGGATATAAGAGGATAGAAACAGAAGAAAATAGTTTTGGAGAATTTTTAAGGGCCCAGAGATTGAAACCTTATGGTGAAAAGGTTTTATACTATGATGGCAGAGAGAAAAATAAGAAAGATGTTTATGATAGTGTTCTAGATGTGGAAATAGGAGATAGGGACCTTCATCAGTGTGCAGATGCTATAATGCTTCTAAGAGGTGAATACCTTTACTCAATAGGCAAATATGAGGATATTAGCTTTAACTTCGTATCAGGATTTAAAGCAGAATATAAAAAGTGGATGGAAGGATATAGGATTAAGGTTGAAGGTAATAATGTAAGTTATTATAAGGCAACAGAACCATCCAATACCTATGAAGACTTTAGAAAATATATGGATATGGTAATGGCTTATGCAGGAACTTTATCCTTAGAAAAAGAATTAGAGCCTATTAATATAGAGAAAATAAAAATAGGGGATGTGTTTATTGTTGGAGGAAGCCCGGGTCATGCTGTTATAGTTATGGATATGGCTATAAGTGACGAAGGTGGTAAAATATTTGTTCTTGCTCAATCCTATATGCCGGCACAGCAAACTCAAATACTTATTAACCCTATTGATAAAAGTATAAGTCCTTGGTATTCACTAAATGATAAAGAGAAACTGATTACTCCTGAGTGGACATTTGAGTTAGATCAATTAGGAAGATTTGTAAATTGAGAAATAGGAAATTAAATAAAGATTTTTTACATCTTTTCATAATTTTATCACAACAATCCCATATTTTTATGATATGATGGATGAAAAGCAATTTTTCAATATATCAATGATTTGAAGAGATATATTAAGAGGCATTTTTTTATTAATTAAACATGGAGGGGTTAAAATATGTTAGGGAAGTTGAGGAACAGAAAAGTTTACAAGTACATAATGATAACAGCTATTATGGTGTTAGTCATAAGTATGGTAGGCTGTAAAAATGAAAAGCTAGTAGATGAGGAGATAGTAGCGAAAGTAGATGGTGAAGCTATAACTAAGAATGAATTATATGATTTAATGGTTGAACAATATGGTACTCAGGCTTTGGATTCATTGATTGGCGAGAAGATTGTTAATGCAGAGCTTGAAAAACAGAAAATTGAAGTTAGTGAGGAAGATATTGAGACTGAACTCAATAAGATTAAACAATACTATGAGAGTGACCAAGCATTTACTGAAGCTATGGCATATTATGGTTACACTTTAGACGATATAAAGAAGGATGTAACTATGAATATTCAAATTAAGAGACTTCTTGGGCCTAATATTACAATAGGAGAAGAAGACATTTCAAGTTATTTTGAACAAAATAAAACTTCATTTGATCAAAAAGAGGAAGTACGAGCACGTCATATACTTGTTAAAACAGAAGATCAAGCGAAAGAAATTAAAGAAAAAATTTCAGCAGGAGAAGACTTTGCTCAATTAGCAAAGGAACATTCTACAGATGAAATGACCAAAGAGTCTGGAGGAGATTTAGGCTTTTTTGGTAAAGGTAAAATGGTAAAGGAATTTGAAGAAGAAGCCTTTGGACTAGGGATAGGTGAAATCAGTAATCCAGTTAAAACTGATTACGGCTATCATATAATAAAAGTAGAGGAAAAGAAGGAAGCAAAAGAAGCAACACTAGAAGAACACAAGGATGAAATAAAGGATATTCTCGTAGAAGCGAAGCTACCTGAGGTATATCAAAACTGGTATCAAGAGAAATATGACGAATATAAAATAGACAATTATCTTATAGAAGAATAATGATATATTAATGCAGTATGCATAGAAAAATTAATAGCATATGATGAACAATAATTAGAAAGTCTTTCCTTTAAGAAAGGTTTTCTAATTATTTATATAGCTTATCACTTGAATTCAAAATTAATCTATGATACAATTTATTCAATTATATTAGAGGGGTGTATCAATGAGCAAAATTCTTGCTAAATAAGAAATTTTAATATGCACAAAAATACATTCTTAAGAATGCTTTGTTTTGGTGCGTAATTTAGCGAGAACTCTCTTTCAAATATTTATTGACATTTGAGGATGATTTTATCATCTTTTTTTGTACTCTTTTTAGGCTTTAATTATGCTGAGGGATTTTCTCTCAGCATTTTTTGTTGGAGGTGAGTGATATGATCAATTTATGCAAGAAAGATAAGTGGCTTTTAAGTCAGAATATTTATTAAACGAGGTGGATAGTTTATGAGTAAAAAGAAAACAGCAGTATTATTATATGATGATTTTAGTAACTATGAGTTTAGTGTAATGTTATCAATGTTTTTTCAAGCTGGTAAACCCTATACAACATTTAGTTTAACTAAGGAACCAGTAAAGAGTGAAGAAGGGCTAAATGTAGTTTGCGATGCATTAGTTGAGGATTTAAATATAGAAGAGTTTGATTCTTTGGTATTAACAGGATGCATGGATCTTGAGCCCATTATCAATGAAGAGAGAATATATTCGTTTTTGAAGCAATTTGATCTACCTAGAATTAAAATTGCCAGTATCTCCAGCACACCCTTTTTACTTGCAAGGGCAGGTTTATTGAAGAATAAGCGTTATTTGGCCGGGATGTTAAAGGAAGAATTATTAAAACATGGTCATACCACCATAGAAGAATTAGAGGGGATGGTGGATATAACAGAGTATAGAGAATCCTTTGAAGAGATTGGACATTTTATAAAAGATGGGAATATAATTACCTCTGTAGGCGCATTCTTTATAGAATGGGCAATTGAGTTTGGAAAGATGTTAGAATTGGATTTTGAGCCAGGATGGTATGGAGATTTTAATAAAGAATAATGCTGTAATTATAGACCACTCCTACTAATTAATGTGTAGGAGTGGTCTATTTAACTTATGCCACATTTTGTAGTTATTTTTCCGAAATTATGAATATTAGAATTTGTCGAATATTAGCACAATTAATTCATTGACAAAATCAACTTATTTAAATAAGATTAACATAAATCAATAAGATTAAAAGATAAAAGCATTAAGTATGTATGAGTTTTATAGCAGTTATTTGAAAGGAGGAGATTCTATTGATTTTTTAATTTAGTAAGTCATAATTTTCTTAATACTTTAAAGAAAATGTATGATTTGTCTAGATAATAACTTATTTAATAAGTAGAAAAATTGGTAGAATGAATGATTTGTATTTAAAGAAAGGGGTTAAAAAAATGAAAAGAAAAATGTTATCATTAATTATGGGATTGATTGTTTTTCTTAGTACTTCTTCTATTGTTTCAGCAGGAGAAATATCTAATTTTCAAATGAATAAAGAAGCACTTCTTTCGACTATTAATATGTCGGAAGAGATTAGTAATGCATTAAATGGTATAACTGATGAATCAGTACCGGAAGATATAATGAACCAAGTTGATGTTGGTGTTCAAGTTGTTCCAAAAGATTTATCACGTAGTGAGTTAATGGGTGTTGATGCTAGTGATATATTTGACATCAGCTATACTGTTAAAAATGTAGGTAATATTGTATCAGAAAATGATGATATAGGTACTATGTACTCATTGACAGCTGTTGCAAGAGGGACTCAAAAAGAAGAGTATGAACCACATACAGAAGATAATGTGGATTGTTACATTACATTAGTATGGATTGACAACTTTGGTGTAAATAATGAGCTTGTAGAGGTTTGGGGTGGATGGTGGCCCAATGGTAGAACATTATATGATAGACAAGTTTGGTATGGGGAGATGAATCGTGTTGGTGAATTTATAGAAGGAAAATATTCCATAAAATATCCGACTTCAAATACTTTTGACTATAGTCCAGGATATACTGGATTTAGTTTTAAAGCTTATTCAATTGTAAATTCAGTTGGTTATCCTAATAATATTATATGTTATGTTAAAACTAGCATGTTTTCATAACTAATAGTTATGTATGGATAGTGTTGATAGTCCCAAGGCAACTATTAAGGTCAGTTGCCTTGGTTTTAATATGAGAAAATTAATTTAATATAATAACTGCATTTATTATTAATTGGTATAAACTATTAGGGGGGAGTTTATGACTAGAAAAGAAGTTATTAAATTATTTATTTCTACCTTCCTGTTATTTGTAATAGGATTTATTTTGGTTATGCTTAGATTAGTCACTACTAAAATTGTAATAAGAAGTATGAAAGACACTCTTTTTTATATTGCTACACAAGTTATTATTATGATTTTATCAGGGATTATATTATATTTTATCACTAATTGGAAATCGCTAAGGGTTAAAAGACCACTTCTATATGGGAGAAAGCATCCTGAATATATAAGGTATATAAAGTGGCGAGGACTGTCCATTGTAGTATTTACATTAATAGCTTTATATTATAGTGAAAATGGATCTACACATCGAGGTCTCATATCTCCAATATTATCAATGATTGATAATAGTTTTTTTCCTCAGCAATCTAATTTTTTTACTTTAAAATTTTATTTTGCTTCAGGAGACGTAGGTACTACTTTATTTACTCTTATTATGATAGCAACATATATTTTTCTTGAATTTCTTTTCACTGATAAAGTAACAACTGATAAGGTGATAGATGAATAATAAATCAAAATATATTATATATCGGGTTATAACTTGATTAATTGAATAGTTTATAAATTTATTGAACAATAATATATCAGGCATTAATAATGCCTGATATATTATTGTTTATGCCACATTCTGTATGAGTTTTTCCCTATATATATCAATCAATTCTTTTTCCGTCACATTTATACTTGGCTTATCAAATACTATATCACCTTTATCTAGCATTATTATTCTATCTGAATATTCTATGGCATCTTTCATATTGTGAGAAATTATTATTGTTGTCATGGAATATTTGTTTATTAATTCTTTAGTTTTCTGCATTACTACATTTGATGTTTTAGGGTCTAAGGCAGCGGTATGTTCGTCAAGTAAAAGTAAATCTGGATGCTTCATAGCTGCCATTACCAGAGATAAAGATTGTCTTTGACCGCCAGATAAAAATTTTACCTTTGTATTTAACTTGTTTTCAAGACCCAAATCCAAATCCTTTAATAGTTCCACATATTTACTTATATTATTCTTTTTTATAAGCTTTCTCAAAGTAAATTTTTCTCCCTTTTTATCTGCTAGGGACATATTTTCCAGTATAGTAAGGGAAGGGGAGACTCCCATAGATGGGTTTTGATATACTCTTCCTATATAAGTTGCTCGTTGTTCTTCTTTTAAGCTTGCTATGTCTTTCTCATTCAGTAAAATTTGTCCTTTATCTGCTAATATACTTCCACCAATGATATTAAGGAGAGTAGATTTTCCACAGCCATTAGAGCCAATAATTGCTGTACATCTATTTTCTTCAAATTCTAAATTAAAATTCCTAAAGATATTTATTTCATTATCTGTATTCTTGTTAAAACTCTTTGATAGGTTTACTATTTTTAACATTTTTTCTCCCTCCTTCTTTTTTCATGAATCCTAAAAAATCAGCTGCAAAGTTATTGTAGGATAGAAAAACTATTACAATTATTGCGTTTATAGCTCTAAGGTCATTAGGGTTTAAACCTAGGTCTATAGCAATTCCGCCGATAAGTTTATAGATAATTGCCCCTAATATAGCCCGTGTTGTATTTTTTATTCTATTAGAATTCTTTTTAATAGTATCTCCTATTATGATTGAAGCAAGAGCTACTACTATAATGGAATTACCCATGGTTATATCTGCAAAACCTTGCATTTGAGCCATTAAAGCACCACTTAAAGCTACCAATCCATTAGCTAACATTAGCCCTATTACCTTGTATTTATTACTATTTTCTCCTAGAGATTTCACTAAAGATTCATTATCGCCAGTTGCTATTAGTAAATATCCCGTTTCAGTTTTTAAAAACTGGTCTAGTATTATTTTTATTAACAAGACAGTTCCAGCTAATACTATTAAGGATGAACCTAAATCAAAAACTGAACCATATTTAAACAGCGGAAAATTAGATTTTCCATTTATTTTTAAATTTACAGAATATAGTATAGTCATGGTCAATATTCCTGATAATAATGGCTTTATTCTTAGTCTTGTAAAGAGAGTTGCGGTAAAGAGTCCTGCTAAGGTTCCAAAGAAAAATGCCATTAAAGTACTAATGATTGGATTAACACCCATAGATATAAACTTAGCAAATACAAAGGCTCCAAAAGGAAAAGTCCCTTCTACGGAAAGATCTGCTATATCTAATATTTTATAAGTTAAGAATACTCCCATAGCTAAAATTGCAAATATTAGCCCTTGTTCTAGAGAAGTAATTATTAGGGAATTCATATATATCACCTCATTGTTTAATCATTTTTTATTGCGTCCTTAAATACATTATTATTTTCATCAAGTCCTAAGGAATTTAATGTTTCTTTGTTGAATACTTTCTTTGTATTAGCTGCAGTTTGGGGTGGAATATCAGAAGGTGTTTTTCCATTAACTAAAATCTCTTTAGCCATTTTTGCAGTCTGTTTACCTAGTTCATAGTAGCTAATTCCATCAGTAACAAGAATACCGCCACTTACATGAGAATCTTCAGCAGCTACAGTAATTAATTTGTTAGATATGGCTTTCTCAGAAACTATATTAATTGCAGATGCAACCATATTATCTGTTATTGTATATATTCCATCTACTTTTTTAACTATAGAATCTACAGCTTGAGAGATATCGGATATACTAGATACTCCAACCTCTACTATTTCAAGTCCCATAGAAGGTGCTAATTCTTTCGCCATTTCAATTTGAATTTGTGAATTTGGCTCGCTAGTATTAAAGACAATTCCAATTTTTTTGGTATTGCTATTTAAATCTTTAAATAGTTGTAGCTGTCTATACATTGGACTGGCATCTGATGTTCCAGTTACGTTGCCATCAGGTTTTTCTATCGAAGCCACTAGCTCTGATTTTACAGGGTCTGTTACTGCGCTAAATAATATAGGAATATCTGAAGTAGCTTGCTTGGCAGATTGAGCTGCTGGTGTAGCTATAGCATATATTAAATCTACTTTATCTTTTACAAATTTTTGAGATATACTAACAGTAGTTGGAATATCTCCCTGTGCATTTTGATAGTCTATTTCTGCATTTACACCAAGTTCTTTTAATCCATCTTCAAATCCTTTCCTAGCATCGTCAAGTGCTGGATGATCTGCTAACTGACTAATTCCAATTTTATATACTCCTTCACCGGAAACATTACTTGGTTTACTTACATTTGCATTACAACCTGATAAAACCATAATACTTGCTACTGCTAAAGACATTAATTTACTAACTTTAGATTTTTTCATTTTATTATCCTCCCTTAATATAATCTTGCCAGATTGAATGCAATTGGATAATTGGGCAAGTAACTTCACGCAGTTTCGAAACTCAAATCTATTCACTCGCTTTACTCGTATAGATTTGGCTCTCATTGCGTTTGACCTACTAAAGCTCACTTCGTTCGCCAAGTTAGGTCATAAAAAAATCTTTCAATCTCTATAAACATAGCTTTTAGCTATACTTATAGGGACGAAAGATTATATATCCGCGCGGTACCACCCTAATTATGACAAAGTCATCACTCAATCAGACCTAACAGTCTTATCCCCTATAACGATGGGACTTCGGATTCACCTACTAGAAGTTTCTTTTAGCAAATCAGCTCAGGAGTGTATATTACATATCTTGTTATTGTTGGTTTTCACCCTTCCCAACTCTCTTTGAATAATCAATGATATCTTTCTCTCCATCAGAGCATTTTTAATATTAGATAAGATAATAATACTTTATTTTAGTAATGTCAATACTTTTTTGAAAAAATGTTTTAAAAATTTCTGATGGTTTGATATAAAGTCTGATAGAGCCTAGTGGTTTAAGTATAGCCAAAAATATTTAGTTTTTGTTAAGGGAGATTATTCTCCTACATTTACAGCATCTTTAAATAGTGGAAGACTTGAATTTAATTCTAATGCTTCTAAGGTGTTTATATTTACAGTTGTTACAGTTTTTTCTGCTACACCAACTGGTATAGTAGAAATATTTTTTTTATCTACAAGTATTTCTTTAGCCATTTTAGCTGTTTGCTTACCTAGTTCATAATAACTAAGCCCATTTGTTACTAATAATCCGCCTTTTACCTGTGTTTCCTCTGCACAAATAGATATGATTTTTTTATCTATAAGTTTCTTTGATACCAATTCAACAGAAGAGGCTATTAGATTATCACTTAGACCATAAACAGCATCGATTTTATTCAATAATGAATCTATAGCTTGAGGAAGTTCATTTACATTGCTTACTCCAACTGTAACTATTTCTAGACCTTCAGCGGGTGCTAATTTTTTTACTTCTTCTATTTGAATTTCAGAATTTGCTTCAGATGTATTATATAGTATACCTATGGTCTTTATATTAGGATCGATTTCTTTAAACATCTTCAATTGAGAAGCTGTAGGTGCCATATCTGATGTTCCAGTTACATTACCGCCAACATTTTTCCAATCTGCTACTATTTCTGATTTTACAGGGTCTGTTACTGCGCTAAATAATATAGGAATATCTGAAGTAGCTTGTTTGGCAGATTGAGCTGCTGGTGTAGCTATAGCATATATTAAATCTACTTTATCTTTTACAAATTTTTGAGATATACTAACAGTAGTTGGAATATCTCCCTGTGCATTTTGATAGTCTATTTCTGCATTGATACCAAGTTCTTTTAATCCATCTTCAAATCCTTTCCTAGCATCGTCAAGTGCTGGATGATCTGCTAACTGACTAATTCCAATTTTATATACTCCTTCACCAGAAACATTACTTAGTTTACTTACATTTGCATTACAACCTGATATAACCATCACACTTACTAATACTAAAGACATTAATTTACTAACTTTAGATTTTTTCATTTTATTATCCTCCTATAATTTGAATTGACGATTGAGAACTGACAATTTAAATTTGGTTAAGTAACCTCGTGCAGTTCTGCAACTCAAATCTATTCACTCGCTACGCTCATATAGATTTGGTGCTCATTGCGTTTGACCTACTAAAGCTCACTTCGTTCGCTAAGTTAGGTCATAAAAAAAATCTTTCAATCCCTATAAATATAGCTTTTAGCTATACTTATAGGGACGAAAGATTATATCCGCGGTACCACCCTAATTATGACAAAGTCATCACTCAATCAGACCTAACAGTCCTATCCCCTATAACGATGGGCCTTCGGATTCGTCTACTTGAAAGTTTCGTTTAACGAATCAGCTTAGGAGTGAATATTACATATCTTCTTAATGTTGGCTCTCACCTTTTCCAACTCTCTGTAATTAAGTTAGGATATCTTTCTCTCCATCAAAGCATTTTTAATATTAAAAAATATCATAATACTTTAATCTAATAATGTCAATAGTTTTTTTATTAAAATTTTTCTGTAAATAATATAGTGATTTTACATAAGATGTATTTGATTTGAAATGATAAAATGTAAAAAATAGGCCTAGATTTGCAAATAATCAGGAGATGTAGTATAATGATGAAGTTAGATTAATTGTTAGAATGTAGTTAAAGTATTTAAAATAATTTTTATAATAATCTTATCCTTATTTTAAAGTTATGATGGTGATTTAGATATAACCATTTACTTTATACCTATATGCTCCGAAAGGGGATTATATTTATTTAATCTTGAATTTTCCCTATGGATTATTTAAATGAATACGAATAATTAATTACTAACTAATATACGATTTGTATATTAGTTTTTTGTGATATAAAATTTAAAAAGGAGGTGTTTAAATGACAACAAATGTTATGTTTGCACTTGTGGGCTTGTTTTTGGTAACTGCTTTTACAAATGTTTTAGCAACACTAAAAACAATATTGATGTCAAAAAAAATTATGAATCCAGTTTATTTGCTGGTTTTTGCGGATGCCATGATCTTTGCAACTATTGTTAGTAAGGTAACTAGTTCTGATGGGATTCAATTTACAATATCATATGCTTTAGGAAGAACAGCTGGAGTTTTTATAGGTGGTAAAATTGAAGATAGGCTAGCACTTGGTATTTTAGAAGTAGATTTATTTTTGAATAACAAAAATAAGATTATGGAAATAGCAAATAAACTTAGAGAAACAGGATATACAGTCAATACTTTTCTTGTTGGAGGGAATAATGAGGAAAAGAGATATCAAATGGAAGTCGTTATCAAAAGAAAAGAATTTAAAATATTTGAAGATATTATAGCAGAATTTAATGTGGTAAATCCAACCTTAAAAGTTAAAACTATAAGTAAAGTAGACGGCAAAATTACAATCACAAGATTTAAAGAGGCCTAAATACTTTATTAAATGTATATGATGGAATTAGGAAACAACTCAGCTGCATTTAAAAGAATAATTACAGCTGAATTAATTCCACAAATTTAATGATTAAGGGAATTTTTATTTCTATATTGATTGGGTGAAAGTCCCATATAATTTTTAAAAGCTCTGCTAAAATAATGTTGGCTGCTATATCCTACCATGTTTGCAATATCATTTACAGTATAATCCTTATCTTTATCTAATAGAAGTTTTATTGCCATATTGATTCTTAGGTTATTAAGATAATCAGTGAAACTAACTCCTGTTTTCTGTTTGATTATTCTGGTAAGATATGATTGACTTATATGTAAATTTTCAGCTATAAGATTTAAGGTTAGATCATTTTGAGTAAAGTTTTCTTTTATGTAGTTAATTGCTTGACTTCCAATACATTTATAGTTTGTATTATCTATTTCCGTTTCTTTTAATTTATTTAACTCCCACATTCTTTCGCAGTAGGAGTCCATGGCTTTAATAATAATATTTTTAAAATCTCTATACTGTATAGGTTTAAGCAAATAACTAAATACTCCAAGTTCTAAAGCTTTCTGTGCATATTCAAATTGATCATATCCTGATATAATTATTATTTTAGAATTAGGATCCAGTTCCTTAATTTTTTCTATTACTTCAAGACCATTTATAAAAGGCATATTAATATCCATTAAAATAATTTCTGGTTGATACATATTGATTAAATGCAGAGCTTCTTCACCGTCTTGTGCTGCTCCTACAACAGATAAATTTAAATCGTAGGATTCTATTAATTTTTTTAAACCATTACGTATTATTTCCTCATCATCAGCAATTACTACTCTAAACATTGGAATCCCTCACTTATCTTTGGTATCTTTAATGAGACTTTAGTTCCTTCTTCAAATTTACTATCAATATTAATACTATATTTATCTTTAAATGTAAGTTTCAAACGTTCGTTGATATTATACAATCCATAATGCTCTGATTCAATAGATTGGTAGAGATTTTCTCTAATTGTAGTAAGTTTTTCATAATTCATACCTAAGCCATTATCTATAACTTCAATAAGTATATAGTCATCTTGAGATAGTATATTTATATTGATAATACCTTTTTTCCTTTTCAACTTTAATCCATGGTAAATAGAGTTTTCAATTAAAGGCTGTATTATCATCTTAGGGACTAGATATTGTGAAATTAGTTCATCTAAATCAATAGTATAACTAATCTTATCTTTATAACGTGTTTCTTGGATTTTCAGATAGTTATGTACATGTTCTATTTCATCAGCAATTGTAATAAATTCTTTTCCATCACTTAGTGATATTCTAAAAAATATGGACAATGAGTTAATCATATCTGCAAGATCAAAGGCATTATACTCTAAAGCCTTCCATTGAATTGTATCTAATGTGTTATATAAAAAATGAGGATTTATCTGTGATTGCAATACTCTCAATTCAGCATTTCTCTTTTGAGATTGTACCCGATATACTTGATTTATTAGTTTCTTAATATCCCTAAGCATTTGATTGAACACTTTACCTAATATAGATATTTCATCATTATTTCTAGTTTCATAATAGGAATCTAGATTCCCATTAGACACTTCTACCATATGATTCTTTAACTTATGTATTGGTTTTACAATAGTTCCAGAGATGATAATTGCAAGTAAAATGGCAAACAATAATAAAATTATTCCTAAAGCAACAACTAAGTTGATAATATTATTAGTTTGGGCATGAATATAGCTATTTTCAATTAGAGTACATAAGATCCAGTCTTCTGTATAAGGGATAGAAGAAAAAAACAAAGTGGAATCTTTGTTGGAGATATTTTTCAAGCTAATAGTTCCTAAATTTTCTTCCTTAGATTTTTTAATTATTTTATCTAATCCTTCTATGGAAATATAATTATTTGTCAAATTATCTTTTGAAATAGAGTATATATCCATATCTTTGTTCATAATCCAAGAAAATCCATTATAAACATCAATGCCATTTGATATTTCAGAGATTTTCTCCAAATTAACAGCACCATTAATAAATCCTATTTTTTCATTTTCATCATTTACAATTGGATAGCAAATAATAAAAATAGGAGTATTATCAGATTTAGAAATGATTGGCTTAGATATAACATACTCCATATCTGACGACATTAGTTTATTAAAATAATCTCGATTATAGACATGAATGGTTATATTATCATTTATCCATCCATAGCCATCAATAGTTCCTATTGCAAAAGTCTCATTTAAATTTCCATATTGCTTACTTAGAACTTTGTTTAAACGTGTTAAATAAGGTTTTAAAGAAACTAAATTAAACTCCTTAGTTGAAGCATATTCATGAATAATTCTTATTTCGCTTATTCGTTGATTTAACCAGGAACCAATCTCATTTGATTTTGAATCAATGAGTTGTAAAGTTTGATACTCCAATTGCTCCATATTTAAAGATTTTACCTTTGTTTCCAATATGAACAATAAAGGAGAGAAGGTAAGTATTATACATAAAACAAAAACTGTGATAATTTTTAGACGTAAAGACATAGTTTTTCACCTGAATTTTGATTTTTAAGTTCAATAATTATTATATAGGATTTTCTTGTACTTTTAAATATTAGATTTAAAAGTACAAAAATAGACATATAAGTGTAAATACTAAAACAAATGATTGTGTTAAACTAATAACAATATAATCAACAAATTAACAAAATAGGAGGGACAAAATTTGAAAAAGTTTTTAGTATTTTTTCTAGTAATAACTATAGTAGTAGGTTTAGTAGGGTGTAATAAGACGGAAAAAGTAGACTCTAATGAATCTACAACATCTATAAAAGATGGTGTGTATGAAGGGGTTGGCACTGGTAAAGGTGGGGAAATAAAAGTTGAAGTAACAATTGCAGATGATACTATTACTGCTATAAAAGTAGTGAGCCACAATGAAACACCAGGATTCGATACTGCAATGGAAACTTTAACAGAAAGTATTATATCAAAAAATAGCCTTGAAGTAGATGGAGTTTCAGGATGTACCTTTACTTCTAACGGATTTATAGAGGCGGTAACTGAAGCATTAACTGCAGCAGGAGCAACTCCAGAAATGTTGAAAAAAATTGATGTTACATCTTCAAGTGGAGTAAAGGAAGAAGTTACGGAAACTCATGACATCGTAGTAATTGGAGCTGGTGGAGCAGGTCTTTCAGCAGCTATAGAGGCCAAGGCTGCGGGAGCAGATGTAATTGTTTTAGAAAAAATGCCTATGGCTGGTGGAAATACATTGATATCAGGTGCTGAATATGCTGCACCAAACAATTGGTTACAGAAAGAGGAAGGTATTGAAGATAGTATAGAGCTTCATATAGAAGATACTTTAAAAGGTGGAGACAATAAGGCTAATGAGGAACTAGTTAGAGTTTTAGCTGAGAATGCTCTTGCAGGTGCTGAGTGGCTAAGAGATGAAGTTGGAGTAGTATGGGAAGATGAATTGATGTTTTTCGGTGGACATTCAGTTAAGAGAAGTTTAGTTCCAGCAGGAGCTAGTGGAAGAGAAATCATATCTAAGCAACTTGCAAAAGCCGAAGAAATGAATATTCCTGTTCTTTTAAATACTAAAGCAACAGCTTTAATTACAGATGAGAATGGAAAAGTTATAGGAGTAGAAGCAGAAGGGGAAAATAAAAATTATACTTTTAATACTAACAAAGCAGTAATCATTGCATCAGGAGGATTTGGCTCTAATGTAGAGATGAGAGTTAAGTATAATCCTGATATAGACGAAACAATTCTATCAACTAACTCAACAGGTAGTACAGGTGATGGTATTGTAATGGCTGAAAAAATAGGAGCATCTCTAGTAGGTATGGAATATATTCAAACATACCCAATATGTGACCCACTAACTGGAACATTACTTTACTATGATGATGCAAGATTATATGGACATACAATTATTGTAAATAAAGAAGGCAAGCGTTTTGTAGAAGAATTAGGTAGACGTGATGTAATGTCTATGGCTATCAAGGCTCAAACAGGTCATGTGTGTTATGAATTACTTGATCAAAAAGGATTTGAAGCAAGTAAATTGCAAGAAAATCATGGACCAGAACTTGATTACTTATATAAAAATGATTTATTAGTAAAAGCTGATACTATAAAAGAAGCTGCTGATTTCTTCGGAATTGATGCAGTAGAATTACAAAAAACTGTTGATAAATATAATGGATATATAGCAGATGGAAAAGACCCAGAATTCAATAAAAGAAGTTTACCTTCAACTGTAGAAGTTGGTCCATTCTATATCTTAAAAGCTACTCCAGCTGTTCATCATACAATGGGTGGTATAAAAATAAATACGAATGCTCAAGTATTAGATACAGAAGGAAATGTAATAGAAGGATTATATGCAGCAGGTGAGGTCACAGGAGGAATCCAAGGTGCCAATAGATTAGGTAGTAATGCACTTGCGGACATTACAGTATTTGGTAGAATTGCCGGACAAAACGCAGCTAAATAGGGTTCAAATATAAAGATTTAAGATAATAAAAGGCTCTTTCAGATTATTGGAAGAGCCTTTATGTGTGGCAAGGAATACACATTTGTTAAATCAAATAAGTTAAAACCGTAGATTATTTTTCCCATCACCTTATATAAGATAGGCTGTTCTCATCTTTATTTTTATAGTATTATATATCGATTAAAATTTTTGTAGAATTACGCGATGCAGAGTGATTGTTCTTTACAACCTTCTATGGAAATTATTGTACTAATTTGATAAAGTAGAATATAAAAGTAATATAGATATATTCATAGTAAAAAATAATAGGATATTGAAAAATACTACTTGATTCAAAGAGGAGAGAAGATTATGAAGAATATTAAAAATATCAAATGGCGTGAAGTAACTTTTAATGCTCTTATAGTACTCGTATTATTATTACTTATATCAAATTTATTTTTTTATAGAAAATTTAAAGAAATGGATAGGAATTCTAATTATGTTTTTAACATATCTCGTGCAATAACAATTGCAGCAAATGAAAATTTCACTGAAGCACTGACACTAAAGCTACTACCTGAAGACTTAGATTATTTGATAGACAAATTTGAAAAAATTAAACCAGAGATAGGGACAACATATAACATGAAAAGTTATATTGCTATAGAATATAAAAATGGTAGCACACTAATGGTAAAAGTTACTCGAAATAAAGAAGGTGAATTTTTAATTCAAGATATGTTTTTATTAAATGAGGATATTTATGATAAATTAAAATATGATATAAATTACAGCAATCTATAGACCATTAGTAAATAATTTACTCAGAATTTCAATAAAATTTGAAGGTATGACTAAAAAATATATTGAAGAGCAGAAATGCTGTACTAAGAGAAAGTTGGAATATGCAATATCCCATAAATCTGAAGAAGGACAAATACATTCTATAACTTGACATACACTTGCTAAATTATGTGTAATAAAGATAATTTATAAAATAGGTAGCTTATTGACTACTTATTTTATGGATATAAAAGTGACAAATATTTCTCTTTTGATATTGACAAAGTAAAAATGTTGTGATATATTTATCTCGTTAAGAGATAAATATATCACAAAAGAGGAGTTTTATAATGATAAAAAAGCAGTTTTACATGGGATTTCCAGGATTCTTGGGTTTCGTGAGCCTTCGCTACTTTTATTCTGGTAATTTATTAGACTTATGGTACATTGGATTTTTTGGTTTCTTTGCAAACTTTATTATTGCGAAAATTAGTGGGAGTAAGGAAGATGAACGGTATATTGAGGATAGGAAAACAGCATTAGCCTTAACTGGTCAACTTGCTATTATAGAACTATTTATTATATAGTGTGCTACAATGATTGTTAGAAATATTGACTTTATTTGCATATTAGTTTCATTGTCATATGCAATTACACTAAATGTATATGCTACAAAACTATATATTAGAGGAAAAGTAATATGGCTGAATTTATTTGTAATCTAAAAAAATATAGGCAGTTGAAAGAACTTACCCAAGAACAGCTTGCAGAAATTGTTGGTGTACGAAGGGAGACAATAATGAGACTTGAAGCTGGAAAATATAACCCTTCATTAAAACTTGCTGTAGATATTTCAAGGGCAGTAGATGCTTCTATCGAAGAAATATTTATATTCGATTAGTTTTATATTTCTACTCTTAGTATTAAAAAGATTATAGGTTTAGGTATATTTAATAGAAAGAAAAACCATAGAGAAATAAGGAATTTGTTTGAGATAAAAAAGAATATTTGAGGCGTTTTTTAGATATAATTATTTTGATTATATAGCTTAGTTAAAAAGACTACTGTAACAGAACAGTAGTCTTTTGTCTCAAGTTAATAAAAAAATATTGACATTTTAATAACACCGGCATAATATATAATTAATATCAAAATGATATCAAAAATATATTAAGGGGGTTTTAAAATGTCAAATACAATTAACAAAAATGAAAGCAAACTGCATAATGAAGAAATCATACCTAGATCAATGAATGGTATGGGGATCCTCCTTTTAAACATTATATTTATAATTGCTGGTATTGCTGCACTTGTCTATGGAATTAATTTGGTTGATTATGGATACGATAAAGGAATATTGCTAATAATTGCAGGAATTTCCTATTCTTTTATAATAGGTCCTATCATGTTTTCTGGATTGAAAGTGTTGAAACCTAATGAAGCAATAGTTCTTACTCTCTTTGGTAAGTATTATGGTACACTTAGAGGTGAAGGATTCTTCTTTGTTAATCCATTTGTTAGTGCTATTAATCCGGAACAACTACAGGAAAATTAGGTGTTGAACAAACTAAATTAGGTAGTGCAGAAGTCACATTACCTGCTAGAACCAATAAAAAAATTTCTCTTAAGACTATGACGCTAAATAATGAGAAACAAAAGATCAATGATCAGCTAGGAAATCCTATAGTCATAGGAATTGTTGTAATTTGGAGAGTTGTTAATACTGCAAAGGCTGTTTTTAATGTTGATAACTATACAGAATTTTTATCCATACAGACTGATGCTGCCCTTAGAAATATTGTTAGGGTATATCCCTATGATGTATCCAATGAAGATAATGAAAAGTCCTTAAGGGGTAGCAGCCAAGAAGTAGCGGATAAGCTAAAGACTGAGATTCAAGCTAATGTAGAAGTAGCAGGTTTGGAAATCTTAGAAGCAAGAATCACCCATTTAGCTTATGCTCCAGAAATAGCATCTGTAATGCTTCAAAGACAGCAAGCTTCAGCAATAATAGATGCAAGGCAGATGATAGTTGAGGGAGCAGTAGGTATGGTAGAGATGGCTCTTGCTAAATTAAACGAAAATGATATTGTTCATTTAGATGAGGAGCGTAAAGCTGCTATGGTTAGTAACCTGCTTGTTGTATTATGTGGAAATAAGGATGCACAGCCTATTGTAAATAGTGGCTCCTTATATTAAAATAAATTGAAGGGAGGGATGTTGTAGATGGAGAATAAAGATAATGGAAAAAAACAGATACTTTTGAGACTATCCTCATCCCTTTGGCAGGAACTGGCTGCTTGGGCAGAAGATGATTTTCGCTCAATCAATGGGCAAATAGAATACCTTTTAACAGATTGTGTGAAGCAGAGGAGAAAAGGAAAAAATAAAACAGATGAGTAGTGGGTTAGGAGAGAATTATATGGATAAAATAATTGTATTTGGAAGCAAATATTGACCGGATTGTGAACCAGCGAAAGAGTATCTTTCAAGTCATAATATTAAGTTCTTATATTTAGATATTTCAGAAGGAATGTTGAATTTAAAAAGATTTTTGAAGTATAGGGATAACTATGAAGAATTTAAAGAGATTAAGGAATCTGGAAAAATAGGATTACCTTGTATAGTTGTAAACGATGGAGAGCAAATTATTTTTGATTATAATGAATTAGAGGTACAGAAAAGTTGATGTTTTTACATCAGCTTTTTGTACTTTAATATTACCATTTTAATGATATAATATCTTTACAGTGAACTAATGATGAACCATAGGGGAGGGATAATATGAAGGAAACGATTTATATTACGGGACATAAAAATCCTGATTCAGATTCCATATGTGCAGCTTTAGCCTATGCAGAGTATAAAAATGGCAATGGGGATGTTAATGCTATTCCTGTAAGGCTTGGAAAGATAAATAGAGAAACAAAATTCATTCTAGAATATTTTGGAGTTGATGCACCTATTCTTTTAGAAACAGTAAGATTAAGTGTGGAGGATTTAGACTTTGACAAAATAGCTTCCATTAGTCCAGATATATCACTACGTATGGCATTAGAATTGATGAAGAAAAACAATTTGAATAGTCTTCCTGTGATAGATGGAAATGAGCAATTAGCAGGTATTGTAACAATATCAGATATAATAGGGGCTTATATAGATGTATGGGATAATGGTATTTTAGGAAAATCAGATACTTCTATAGATAATATTATAGATACTCTGTCTGCTAAAATCATTACAATAGCAGATAAAACTAAGCCACTTACAGGAAAACTTTTAGTTTTGGCGATGGAACCTAAATCTGTAGGAAAATACATAGAAGAAAATGACATAGTCATATGTGGTGATAGAAAAGATGCCCAAGAACTTGCAATTAATAGTAATATTTCTTTAATGATTGTAACAGGAGATGTTAAAGTAGATGAAGAAATTATTAATCTAGGAAAAGAAAAGGGTATAACCATAATATCCACACCTCACGATACCTTTACAACCTCTAGACTAATAACTCAATCTGTACCCATTAGCCATGTAATGTCTACAGACAATCTAGTGACATTTACACTTGATGACTTAGTAGATAATGTAAAAGAGCAGATGTCTCAAACTAGATATAGATCTTATCCAGTAATAGATGATGATAATAACAATAAAGTGGTAGGTTTAATATCTAGGTACCATTTAATATCAAGTATGAAGAAAAAGGTAATACTAGTTGATCATAATGAGCGTAGTCAATCAGTAGATGGTTTAGAGGAATGTGAAATATTAGAAATTATAGACCACCATAGAGTGGCAGATGTATTTACGGGAAATCCAATATATTTTAGAAATGAGCCTGTAGGTAGTACATCTACAATAATAGCATCAATATTATTTGAAAATGGCAGAAGGCCTTCAAAAAAAATGGCAGGAGTATTGGCAGCAGCTATAATTTCCGATACTTTATTATTTAGATCTCCTACATCAACTAATGTAGATAGAATGATATTGGAAAGACTAGCAAGAATTGCAGACTTAGATGTAGAAAAATTCGCTATGGAAATGTTTAAGGCTGGAACTTCCTTAGTTGGAAAAACACCACAAGAATTACTTAGCCAAGATTTTAAAACCTTTACTATAGATGAAGATAAGATAGGAATTGCCCAAGTATATACTATGGACCCAGATAGCTTAAAGGATATGAAATCCGACTTAATATCATTAATGGAAGAAAGAGCAGAAGAACGAGGGTATTCTATATTTATACTAATGCTAACAGATATATTTAAAGAGGCTTCAGAAATGGTAGTAGTAGGACATAATAAAGAATTAGTGGCAAAGGCATTTGGAAAGAATCTTGTAAATAACTCATTCTATGCACCAGGAGTCCTTTCAAGGAAAAAGCAAGTAGTTCCTCCTATTACAAATACCTTAACAAATATTAAAGAATTGTAAAATTATATAAAGACAATGAAGGGCTATAATAATCAGCTGATTATTATAGCCTTTTTGCGTAGAATTCATTATTACTTGAAGACAATATTTATTGGGATGAATTCGTTAGTAGTGAAGGATAAAAGAATGTTTTGAAAAAAGAAGGAATTTGAAAAACAATGTAGAATAGTATAATGTAGAATAGTATATGGTAGGAAATGGTAAAGGGGAATGGTATTAAGAAGTAAATTTGCCATAGGTCGACTAGAGTTTGGAGCTGATATTAGATGCAGCAAGTTCAAAGACTACAGAAATATAGATTCATGTAATTAAGGAAAGAAGATAAAATATTGTAAACCTTATTAATACAATGGTTAGAAGGGATAAAAGAACGTAGTCTAAAGTAAATATTAGCGATATACACCTTAATGCAATAGTTAGTGAAAATGATGATATTAGGCAGTTCTTTGGGGGTCTATTTGATAGAAAACTAGATGCTGTAAAATAGTAAAATGCGAATTCAAGAAGAAAGGGGTACAAAATGGAAAGAATTTTAATACTTGGGGCAAGTGGATTAGTAGGGAAGGCTTTATCAAAAAAACTAAATAAGAAATATGATGTTTATGGTACATATAACAGTAATAAAATAGTTTCGATAAATTCGATTTATTATGATATGAGCGAAGTTAATAAGATAATTAATATTCTTAATAGTGTTAAGCCTTCAAGAATAGTGTACTGTTTAACAGGGAATTTTAAGACTCAAATAGAACTTCTCAATGAACTTATAAGATATTTAATACCTATCAACGGAAAACTTTATTTCTGCTCTACTGCAAATGTTTTTGATGGTGATACAACTATACCACATCTCAAAGTTCATGAACCAATTGCTAAAAGTGATTATGGTAAATTTAAAATAGAGTGCGAAAAAATATTAAGAAAAGATTTAAACGGCAATGGCATAATTTTTAGACTTCCAATGATATGGGGTAAAGACTCACCTAGACTAAATAGTCTTGTAACATCATTAAAGAATAATGAAAAAGTTGATGTTTACACAAATCTATATCTTAATAATAATACAGATGAAATGTTAGCAAAACAGATATATTATATAATTGAAAATGATTTAGAAGGGATATTTCATCTTGGTAGCAGTGAAGTTATTAATCATTATGAATTTATAAAAAAAGTTATTGTCAAATTAGGATATAAAGATACAAAATTTAATGAAGAAACACTTCCAGGAGAAAAATACTATTTAGCTGTTTTGCCAACTATTAAAGAGTTGGCTACAGATTTTATTTTTTCAAATGAGCATGTTATTAATCATATAACAGAGTAGGAAGTTCACATCAATTATTTAATATAGAGAAGTGTAGGGTGAAAAGCGTCATCACTTCCCATAACAATGTATTTGCGCAAGGGTGTTTGGGTGCAATCTTAGGGTGTTGTGCGCCACATCCTCTCACTGGGAGCAAAGCTCAACCAAGGGGGTTATCTTTAATTTATTGAAAAATAAAGTAGAAATATTATGTAGGGTGTACCAATATAGACGTGGATATGTATAAGGATTTACTATACCTTTGGGAAAGCTTTTAACTTGTGATACAAACGTATAGTGCAAGTAAAATATTGTTTATAAAGCATGAAAGAGATGTTTTTTCGTATTTTTTGTTTTTTGAGATAAATTAGTCAACAAAAATAATTTATATTACGAGGTGAGCCTATGAAAAATACAAGATTTTTTATGTTTGCTGTCGCGTTAATCATGCTGTTGGCATTGGTTGCTTGTTCATATAGTACCACATCGGTCGATACAGCCAGGCCTTTAGAACAATCAACGGGGCAGATTTATCTGTATGGAGAACATCATGGTGTAAAAAAAATACTGGAAAAAGAATTAGAGTTGTGGCGTGAATACTACCATAACGGGAATATCCGACATTTATTTGTTGAATATCCCTACTATTCTGCAGAGTTTTTAAATTTGTGGATGCAGTCGGATAGCGACGATATTCTGGAGGAATTATATAAGGATTGGGGAGGTACAGCGTCACAAAACCTTTATATTAAGGAATTTTATAAGAAAATAAAAAGTGAGTGTCCCGAAACTATTTTCCACGGTACGGATGTGGGTCACCAGCACCGTACTACTGGACAACGATTTTTGAAGTATCTTGAAGAAAATAATTTGGAGAGCTCCGAGCAATATTTATTGGGACAACAAGCGATTGAGCAAGGCAAGTATTACTACGAACATTCTGATCATGTATACCGCGAAAACAAGATGGTGGAGAACTTTATCCGCGAATTTGACAAACTAAAGGGCGAGAAGATTATGGGGATTTACGGCGGAGCTCATACGGATTTTGACGCTATGGACTATATGACTAATTCTGTTCCCTGTATGGCAAACCAACTAAAGGAACGTTACGACGACGCCATTTATTCCGAGGACTTAGCTTGGTTAGCGAAAGAGATTGAACCGTTCAGAGTGGATACAATCACAGTCAACGAAAAAGATTACGAGGCGTCCTATTTCGGAAAACAAGATTTGTCAGGATTCAAAGATTACGCATGCCGGGAATTTTGGCGCTTGGAAAATGCTTATGAACATTTTAAGGATAAGAAGAAAATAGGCTATGTGCTACCTTATGACAATTACCCAATGCTGATAGAAACAGGACAAGTTTTTGTTATAGACTATACAAAAACAGACAGTTCTATAGAAAGGGTATACTATCGCTCCGACGGGTATATCCGGAATGGTCAGCCGTCAACGGAAGAGTTTACGATGAAATAGCCGTAAATTCAAATGTATATAAAGCGCTCCCGAATAAAAAGTGACTTAAATCCGATCTTTTAGCTTAGGACTTGCAAAGTCGGCATTTTAAAAACAGTGTGGTATATAAATTATTTGCATAAGATTTAGGCAAATAGTAATTTTAACCACAGATTATTTGATTTTATAATATAAGATGAATTATGTATAGTAAGAACATTTAACTTTGAGAGGAGAAAAAAATGTTAATTGCTTATAAGGATATTATTTTACGTGATTATAAAGAAGGAGACATTGTTGATGACATTCGATGGATGGCAGAAGAAATAGCTTGGCATGAATGGGATGCACCTTGGGAAGCAGAAGAAAATTTTAAGAATTTCAATGCAGATAGGTACTATGAAAAAGCAATGAAAAAATTGCAAGACAAGGAAGATGATAATGAATTTCGTTGGAAATTTGAAATTGATACGAAAGATGGGATTCATATAGGAGGCGTGAATTCTTATCTTAACGATATAGAATATAATTGGAAGCCTGCCTCACAAGGTGGATGTTTACATACTCTTGGAATTGATATATGTGAGTCAGCATACTGGTACAAGGGTTATGGTACACAAGCTTTTACTGCTTTCATAGACTATCATTTCTCTAAAGGAATTACTGATATTTATACAGAGACATGGTCCGGAAATTATCCTATGATTGCCATGGCAGAAAAAGTTGGCTTTGAAGTATGTAATTATGAAGAAAAGTTGCGAGAGCTGCGAGGTCAGTTATATGATGGTCTTACGTTTAAACTTAATTTGGAAAAGTTTAATAAATTCTATAATAGATATAATCAAAATCAATATTTGTAGTTAAGACGCATTCTTTATAAATTGTGAAGCTAATAATGATTTCTAAGGTTTAAAGGAGCGATGTCTTCTCCCTCTGAATAACGGGACACCCCACTTCGTATAACAATGCACTCAAGTGCGCTTTGGCAATGTTAGGGTTGAGCCTTTGAAGTAGTCAAAGCACATTCCTTCGATAGCTAGGTTTGGATAAGACTCAGGAACATCTCAAGTGCAAAACGTTATGCGGAATTCATGAAAAGCTATATAGAGCCTTGAAAATTAATTAAATCAATATGAACCTAAAATTTAATAATGAGTTTATTATATATGATAAGGATGGAGAAAATGAAAAAGACTAAATTAATTATGTTTGAGGGTATACCAGGTTCAGGCAAAACAACCACATCTCAATTGCTATATACATATCTTAAAGAAGTTGGTGTAAATTCAGAAGTTTATATTGAAGGTAGTGAACATCCAATTGATTTGCCTTTTTATGCTTATCTTACGAAGAATGAATACAATAATTTACTAATAAGATTCCCTCAACAAGCAGAATGGATTCGATTAAACTCTATTATAGAAAATGATTATATCTTAACACCTTATAAAGTACCTGAGCCAAAACCATGGAGTGATGAATTAGCTGAGTATTTATCTTTTAAAGAATTTTGTTATTCAAATAAGGCTATTGTCCCATTTAATACATATAAGAAGGCATTTTATACACGTTTTGAACAGTATGTTACAAGAATGTCTAATACGGATGCAGTAACAATTTTCGAGAGTGTCTTATTTCAGCACCAAATTCATGATATCAATAGATTGTATCCTCAAATCACAGAAGATGAAATCATCGAATACATAAGAAATCTTACAGTTATAATTAGCCCATTAAATCCAGTTTTATTGTATATATCGCAAAATAGTGTTGAAGAATCATTGAAACACACGGCTATTATTCGGTCAAAACCAAAATGGTCAAATCCTGAAACAGTGGAATATTACATAAAACGAAAAAATTTGGAACTTAGAATAGTCAAGCTCCTACCTTTTCGTTCTTATATTTTGAATAATACAGATAGAGATTGGAATAAGATGTTTGATAGTATTAAAAGCATTCTAGATTGCGAAATGAAAGATGTCATGAACTCCGTATAACACCGTATCTACGCAGTGAGAGTTCTTAAATATAAGAATGTTGTGTACAGAATGACATTGTTTTATTGTGAAATTCTAGGGATTGATAAAAAAATAAAGATAAATCTAAAAAATGAATAATCAGCTAGGGAGGAAAAAGATGAACTATATAAAGGAGATGAGAGAACTTATTGGTAATAGGCCATTAATGTTAGTTGGGACAAGTATTATTGCTTGCATAGATGGAAAAGTATTATTACAGAAAAGAGCTGATAATGGATTGTGGGGGTATCCCGGCGGTTGTATGGAGATATTCGAGACACCAGAAGAGTCTGCAAAAAGGGAATTTACTGAAGAGACAGGATATATTGCAAAAAACATTAAGTTGTTTGGTGTTTTTGCAGGTGAAAGACGACATTACACTTATCCTAATGGACATGAAGTATATATAACAGATATAGTCTATACTTGTAGTGAAGTTGAAAAGACAAACATATCATTTGATGAAGAAGTGCTGGAAATTGGCTGCTTTCCAATGGATAGGTTACCATTAGAATTAACAGTTACAACAGAAGATGTTCTTGAACGATTCAAAGAAAAATATTATGACAATACTTTATAGACTGGATGAAATGTAGTGTATTCCTTGTTAGAGCATGTCCTAGTTTCCAATGTCATTCCGTCACATAACACTTAGAACGTTAGGGAAAATCACTTAAAGATAATGTAAAAAGATAAGAAAAAGGAGGTTTCGGTGAAGTTGTACACAATTAGAATAATTACAGAGAAAGATGCACCCTTCTTATAGGAGATGCTATATGAATCATTATATGTTCCTGAAGGTCAAGAATCTTTTAGTAGAAGTGTAATTGAAGAGTCATTTTTATCTAAGTATGTGGAAAATTGGGGTAAAGAAGGAGATTTAGGTTACATAGCAGAAAATAGTAAAGGAAGGCAAGTAGGCTCAATTACCATGCGATATTTTAGTGAAGACAATAAAGGTTTTGGGTATGTTAGTAATGACATACCTGAATTGGGAATAGCATTAAGAGCAGAATATCGTGGTAAAGGGAGCGGTACAGCACTATTAAGAAAGCTATTCGATGAACTGAAAGAGAAGGGAATAAGACAAATATCATTAAGTGTAGATCCAGATAATTTGGCAGCAATGAAATTATATCAAAAAATTGGATTTAGAGAAGCTGATTTAGGGTGATAACCCTGTGAATCTAATCGTGCAGTGGCCGGCATTAGAGTGCTTAAGATGCTCGGGGGAGTGAATACAAGGGATATTATCTGCTATCCTTACAGACTATAAGAATACAATAAATAAAAATATTAATATGCAAAAGATGCATTATATAAAATAATTAATAGTTATATTTACTGAGGAGTGACTGGGATGAATAAACAAAAGTTTAATAATTATATAGCTATACCAATAATAATTTCATTACTTTATATAATTTATTTTTATGTAGCAATAAAGTTTATTATAGAATGCAATATGCTGATTAGTATTAACAATATTACGATTAATAATATAGGTACGAAGTTTATTGGTGATTTTTTTGTAATGTTATTAGTTCCACTTATTTTGGCAGTGATTTATAGAAAAAGATTAATAGAATTCAAACTTCATTTTGTACATACATATCTTCAATACGTTTTAATAGCAATTATGATGACACTTTTTCTTTTACACGGGGATTTTACAATAAGAGGGTATTATAAGCTTTTCTTTTATCTAGTTGTGGTTGGTTTTGGAGAAGAATTTATTTTTCGTGGATACGTTTATAATGAGTTGCTAAGACATAATAAGTTTTTGGCAGTTATTGTAAGTGGTTTCTTTTGGGGTATTTTACATGCAATATTGCCCGACTATTGGCTGGAGATGGTTTAAAACAAATAGGAATTAGAATGCTCAGTGAGATAGGTGGAAGAATTGTTGCAGGTTACTACTTTATATATCTTCTAGAGAAATCCAAATCATTATTTATACCTGTATTTGTTCATGCAATATTAGATTATACAGTAGGAGGAATAGGAGTTCTTACTGCTATAGGTACAGGAGTTTATTTTTTTATACTAGATAGAAAGAAATTACATAAGTCATTATAGATAAAGAAAACAATGCATTGATTATTGAGGTTTTGATATACAGGACAGCAGTTAGCAATGTATTTACGTAAAGATGCAAGGGGTGCAAGCCTAGAGCAATGTATACAATAATACTTCGTTGGGAGCGAAGCCTCGCCAAGAATTAAGGCTTTAGTGCCAGGTTCAGGGATAGGCTGTTAACCGAAATCCTATAGGACAATAGTAAAGATTTTAGAGTTTGGAAAAAGATTGAAGTCGCAATAGTAAATTTATGCGTACAAAATATAATTTTAGAATAGAAAATAGGTGAACCTTAATGAAAATAACGTTTTTAGGTACCTCAGCGGCAACATCATATCCCTTGATTTTTTGCAGATGTATGGTATGTAAAAGTGCTAGGATTAATAAAGGGAAAGATATTCGAAAAAGAGCATCCTTGTTAATAAATGATGATTTATTAATTGATTTAGACCCTGATATTACTACTTCAGCAGCTATGTATAACATTGATTTGACAAAGATAAAGTATATTTTACAAACACATGGACATTCTGACCATTTTGATGCGGGCCACTTAATAACACGACTTAAAGAATATGCAACGGAAAATGTAGGGCATATCAGTTTGTTTGCGTCTAAAGAAACTATTTGTACTCTAGATATGTGGCTTAAAACTGAGGAACCAACAGCTGATTTATTTGATTCAAATTGGTTGAGTAGGTTATGCATGGATATTAAATATCTAAGACACAGAGAGAATGTGAAGATAGAGAATTATTTAGTTACTCCTTTAGAATCTTTACATGATATAAGAGATAATTCTTTGATGTTTATTATTAATTATAATAATAGAAATATAATGTATGGAACTTATTGCTTGAAGATATCTGATAGAGTATGGAAGATTTTCAAATCATTTAGACTTGATTTGGGTATATTGGACCAGACATATGGAGAAGGTGAGAATGCAGGTGGACACCTGGATTCAGGACAAGTAACTGATATTATTTCGAAAATGAAGGTGGAAAAAATAATAGATGAAAGTAGCTTAGTTTATGCAACGCACATATTACATGAAAGGAATAGTATCCATGATGTCATGGAAAAAGTTGCAATAAATAATGGTTATCATATTGCATATGATGATTTAGAAATAAATATATAGATTTAGCTTTATACTGATTTTTATCATATTAAAAATTGAATTAATGAGGAGTATTTTTATTTTATGTAATAATAATCAGTTTACGTAGAATTGATTGTGAATTTAGTGGTGTGGTACTTTAATTAACATTGCATTCAAGTTTGTTGTAGTTATAATGAGACAAGATTTAGGAGAAGTTATAAAATATCACATCAACTAGTTAACCTAGTTATCGAGATATAATATAAGAGTTATGAAGCGAACTTCAGAATCCTTGTAGTTCTAGCTGATATTTTGGATACACCACGTTAGATAAAATGGCTAGCAACAGTTCTTATGTTTGTAAGGGGGAATAAAGGTGTGGAAAATAAGAGAGTCGGAACATTATATATTTAATTATCATGAAAATTCTTATGCTGAACAAGACATAGTCAAAATTATTGAGAGACAAGAAAATTGTTATGAATATATATGTGAAGTTTTAAATGTTAAATTAAATAAGAAACTAAATTATTTTCTTTGTAATTCACCAGTGGAGGTAGGTGAGCTGTATGGAGATAATGAACCATGTAATGGTTTCACAAGAATGCCTAATAAAATTTATGCGGTTTATAATAAAGACATTAAATGTATTGGATATCATGAAGATGCCCATATGATTTCATATAATACTTTATCAAGACCACCTCAAAATTTTATTCGAGAAGGTTTGGCAATGTTTTTTGATAAAAGCTGGTGGGGTATATCCAATTTTGCCTGGATAGCTTATTTCTTAAAAAAGAATAAGTTGCCTAGACTTTACGATTTAATAGAGAATTCAGATTTTTATAAACATAGTTATATTATTACATATCCTTTATCAGGGGTGTTTACTGATTATATTATATCTATTTTTGGGATCGAAACATACAAAGAGTTTTATAAAAATTTAAATGAAGACTTTAATTATTGTTTTAAAGAGTCGTTTGGAATGTCCTTGGATCAAGTAGAATTAAAGTTTATTAAGTATTTAAATAATATTAACACCAGTAGTGATATTTTGAAAATAATTGATATAGAACTAGAGAGGGAGGATTTTAAGTGAGATGTAGAAGTCATCTCATCTAACAGAGACTTAATGACATCGAAAAGAAATGATATAGGGAAAGCCCGACGTAAATAAACCTCATCAAATCCTTGCAATTTCAGAAAACATGATGGCAAGGTGTAGGAATTGGAACAATTACTGTAAATTGGCTTGTTGATTATATATTTAATAATTTCTCTGATAAAAAATCAAACTATCTGAGACGCTAAGCCAAGTTTGATTATGTGACTCGACGGCGGAAATTCAAAACGTGATAAGAAATTGAGATATGGGGCTGTTCGTTTGGATCTGCTTGATAAAAGCTGAGATGCCACACAATTGTAAAATTATGTGAAGTAAATAAAACTAATATAAAAGGGTAAGAAATCAATGATATTAAAAAAGATTTTCCTGTATTGGAGTTTGACCCTGTCCTAAGATCCAAAATTGAACCTTCTGATGTCAACGAAAAGTGAAATGTTCCAGAGTATTGCATAATTACATTCTTTGGTGATGTTATTAAGAGAATGCTAAATGAAGGAAGATTAAAGAAAATTGCAGAATTTTATACAACAACAGTCGTCTTGCCTATATATCAGATAGAGTTTAACGGAAAACTTATTGGAATAGTGCAAGGTTATTTAGGAGCAGCTGGTTCTGGTGGACAACTTGAGGAACTAATTGCCATGGGATTTAAGAAATTTATCGTATGTGGGGCTGCTGGTGTATTAAAGAAGGATATTCAAGTAGGGCATTTGATTGTTCCATATTCAGCGACAATTTGTTTAGAGTTATAGGTCTTTTAATAAATTTGACTAGAGATAAACTTAAATTAGAAAATGTAACTTTGTTGTAGCTACAAAGAATGAAAATATAAATCATATGATGATATGAAAAGATTGGATAGACAAAACTTATAATTATAATTAAGCATTATTCTTGATAAATTAATTATAAATTTAAGTCATATTCTTTATTTTATGAACAAGTATTATGGAGGAAAGGATTTCGCTACTTCTTATAACAGAGGCTTAGCAGATATCGGGGAGCTATCTAGGGATGAGTCCTATGTCACTAAATTGCATAACGTTAGCTAAAATCCAAAGGAAGCTAATTAAAATAATACAGATATTAGATTATAATTTTTTTATAGTATAAGAAAAACTAAGTAACTAATATAAGAGGTGTTGAAAATAGTTGAAAACAAACCAGTAAGATGGAGCGAGCATCTTATATTTGAGCTATGTGCATTAACAGGATTTGGCATGGAAAACCTAATTATTTTTATCGAAGGTGTTATATCTGGGAAGTCAATTAACCAATTTGAACATCTAGGTCATATGATCCATTGGACAATAACAAGTGTCTGGTGGGGTTTGGTTGCTTTGATACTTATTAAGTTCTCTATAAAGAAATATTCATTTGATGTATTTATGTATAAAAATAGACCTAACAAAAATCAACTTATTATCTCTGTAATTTTATTAATAATAATAACTACAGTAAGTATAGTTGATTGGAATGGTTTTAAACCATTTATCGAATTTAAACATCATGGAGCTGTTAAATTTACTTTTCAATATATTTATTATACATATCCGATAATACTATTAATGTTTGTATTATAAGTATATGTAAGATTTGTTCATATATTAAAAAATAGTTTAGTAATTATAATGAAATATAGAAAAGGACATCAGCTAACAGAGGCTTCTCGATTGCAGAGATTTTTTAAATTACTATCTATATTTAATATTATACTAGGAATATTAATGTTTATTTAGAGAGCTTACTGTTATTACTACGAACTTTGAAAGAAGTCATGTTAAGGGGTGGTGAAGTGATAGTAAGAATTAAACGAGACTCAGGATATGTAGATAAAATTCGTGAATATAAGATTGTCCTCGACGGTGATGTAGTAGACAAAATAAAGGATGGTCAAAAGATCCAATTAGATATAGTTCCAGGCAATCATCAGCTGTATTTTAAAATTGATTGGTGTCGAAGTAATATTGTTGAATTCGAAATGAATGAGGAGATTATAGAGTTTGAATGCGGTAGTAACTTACGGGATTTAAAGTTTTGGATGCCATTTATTAAGTTAATATACATTACATTCAAGCGAAATCAGTATATTTGGCTTAGAATGAAAACTAAGCGATAGAATAAACCAATGTTTTTTATTTATCAACAAATAACTATAACAAGGAGAAGAGAAATGGATTGCCGTTGAAATTTTGATAAGTTTCTTTTTTGCAAAGAAGTTTTTTCTGATAGTCAAAAACGTCGTAAAAAAGTCAATCCATATGCTTGATATCTTGTAAAGTAACAGTGGCAAAGTAATATAGTCTATATCACAGCTATTCATAGCATCATTTAATTGCGGGACACTTGACATCAGTTAATAGGGTATTTCCAACACTTGAATCAGAGGCAAGAAGTGAATGTAGCAGTATCAGAAGTACTCACAATGTTCTACGAAATCATATGCAAAAGGCGGTCCATCGAGGGTGCAGATTAGAAAAAAATGTGTTTTAACGAAATACAAAATCGAAAATATTTTATTAGGAGGATACTAGAGTGTATAAAGATATTTTAGATTTATTCATTCGACGTAGAAGTATTCGTTCATATCTTGATAAACCTGTAGAAAAAGAAAAGATAGATACGATTTTAAAAGCTGCATTTGTTGCACCTTCGACATGTAATAATCAACCATGGGAAATGATAGTTGTAACTGAAAAGAGTATTATGGATGAAATAAGAGCAAAGTTTAGCTTTGCAAATTATAATGCTCCATGTGCTATTATTGTATGTGCAAATACTCATTTATGTAGAAATATAAAAGGTATGTATATTTTTGATTGTAGTGCAGCAATGCAAAATATATTGCTATGTGCAACGGCACTAGATTTGGGGTCATTATGGGTTGGGGTCTATGGAGAGCAATCTATAAAAAAGATATCTGATATTGTAGGGCTTCCTAAGCATGTTGTACCTTGTGGAATTGCATACATTGGATATGCTAATGAAGTAAAAGGACCTAGAGAACAGTTTAATGATAAAAGAGTATATGAACAAGTATATGATATAAATAGAAAGCATAGAGCTAGACCTAAAAACATGAAAAAGCTGACTTGATGTATGAAGGAAATATGTATAAGGAGCCACTGTCCTTGGCAGTTTCTGAGTCACGAGGACGTCATCTAACAGTGAGAGCGTTTGGGACGCGTAGGCAAGATGTTGTGCAATAGTTGACTAATGTAGGAATTCAAAATTTTTTTCAATCAAAAGGATTTTATGTGGGTTTAGTTGAAAATAAAGATTTAAATCTAATAATGATTTTTTGGTATGTCATAAGTGGTATTTACTTATGTTATAAATAGGGGGAAGTGAAGTGACTATAATTAATAAGTGGAAGGCATGGGTAGTGGTATTAATACCTATTAGTATTGTATCGCTTTTATTCGCTATTAGTGTTTATTCTAAGCAAAAAAGATATATAGATGAAGATAAGCAACAATTTATTTACGAGATAAATAATTCAATTACTAAGAGTAAAGTTGAGATAGACAATATCATTTTAAATAAGGAAGAAATATATATAGATTATAAAGACATAAAATGCCTTATAATATATCATCGTAACTTAGAAAGAAGCATATTTGGATTCAAGAAAAAATCTCGTTTTATAAATTCTGAATTAGATAATGGTTTTCAACAACTATGGGATAACTATAATTCTATTGAGCCGATAAACGAAGAAGATATAAGATTATATTATGAACAACTTTTCAAAAGAGCAGATAGTAAAGAACATATATTATTAAATGATGATGATGTTTATATGCTCCAAGAGATATTGAATTTTTATAATACAATGCGAAAAGAGATTAATAATTTAATATGAGAATGTCTTATAAATGAATCATCAAAATGAATAAAAGGGTTGAGGACAATTTCTCAAATCTTGGTTAATCATTGCACTTAACATGATTGTTTTTCTGTTTATAGAATATCTATATGTCACTTGTGGCTCATTCTTTTTATTATGTGAAGAATTACAGAAGAAAAGATGTCGCCACTTCTTGTAACAGAGGATTATGGATGTCGGGAAGAAATAATGTTGGGGAGTCTGACATCGATAAGCTTTAGAACGTTAACTGACATCGAATAAAAATATATGGATTAAAGAAAATTAATTAACCAAATGATTGTATAAAAAGGAGGACATGCTATGTTAAGGATAGATCATTTAGTGATAAATATTGATGAAAAATATCAAATAGATAACGATACAATTAACAGCATTAGAAATTCAGGATATCCTTATGAGCCTAAGTGGGGAAAAGGAACGAAAGGATTTAAAGCTTCAAACATTTGGATAGGACAAGAATATTTTGAAATGATAAGACTTTTAAAAAAAGATGGTGGTGGTTGGCGTAAGGAGTGGGTTGAAAAATATAACAAAGGCCATAGAGGTTTAATATGTATAATATTTGAAACAAATGATTTAGATAAAGATTATCATAGATTAAAACAAAAAAGGGTTGAAGTTACTGAACCAGAATTTTTAAAATTTAAATGGTTCTTTAATTTGTTCACTCGGACAATGCCCTGGAGAAATTCATATATATCATTTTTTGAAGGAATACCTTTACAAATTTCTTTTCAGCAAATGAAAGACGATAAATCTAGAGCTTTTATGGAACAGTATATGGTACCTAATAGTACTGATAACAAAATAAATGGTATTAAAACAATTATTATTAAAGGAAGATTAACAGCTAGTGATAAAAGAAAGATAAAAAATATATTTGAAGATATTTATGAAAAAGATAATGAAATTATAATCAAGCTTACAAAAGATCAAAAGATAATATTCAAAGATAGTAATGATTATAGAGCAGATGTTTTTACATATTGCGAAAGTGATGAATTGAAATTAAAAGAGATTATTATCGAAAATTTGACAATAAGTAATTTTATGGATAAGAGTGTTTAATGATTAAGTTTTAAAGGTATGGTCATGTGACGTCGAGTTAACACAGTATTCCTAATATTCCTCAATCTAAGATAAGAGCTATCTAATATTGAGAAACATCAGTAATATTCGGAACGTTATAGGATCGGAGCTATTCGTTGGGGGCTATTTGATAGAAAGCAAAATGTTACGGAATTGTAGAATATTATGGGTTGAAATGAGGGAGATAGTGTAATGAAAGATAAAGATGTAAAATATCAAATAAATGAATACCTAGAATTATATACAAAATTTTGGTCATTCAGTGGTTCTATTGCTGCTATAAAGGATGGGCGAATACTGTTTGAGAAAGCTTATGGATATGCCAACATTGAACACAAGGTTAGAAATACCATAGAGACTAAATATAGAGTATGGTCAATTACAAAACAGTTTACAGCTGCAGCTGTTCTAATTCTTGAGGAAAGAGGATTATTAAAAGTAGAAGACAGTTTGAAGAAATATTTTCCTGATTGGGTTAATCTAAACCCTGAAATTACTATTCATCACTTATTAACGCATACCTCTGGAATTTTTAACTATTCAAATTTGCCAAACTCACATAAAATTTTTCAAAAGATGTATCATCAAAAATCTGAACTAATTAGGATGTTTACAAGTAATCCATTGGATTTTGAACCTGGTACACAGTGGAATTATAGCAATACAGGATATTATCTTCTGGGAATGTTAATTGAAAAACTATCAGGAAAGACCTTTAGTCAATTTTTAACTGAAAATATTTTTCTGCCTTTAGGAATGCTTAATACAGGGATAGATGATGAGAAAAAGATTGTTGAAAATAAAGCATCGGGTTACTATTTAAATGGCAATGATTTGATACACTGCAATTATATTAATATGAATTTAATTCTTTCTTCTGGTGCTATGTATTCAACAGTTGGGGATCTATTGACATGGGATCAGGCTCTAAATAATAATAAACTGTTAAGCAGAAAGTCTATTGAGAAAATGAATACCCCATTTAAAAACAACTATGGTTATGGTGTTGCAATAAATATGAATGGCAATAGAAGAGTTGTTCATCATAATGGTGGTTGTGAGGGCTTTTTAGCTGAAATACATAGATATGTGGATGATGATTTTGCTGTTGTGGTCTTGAGTAATTATGGATTTACAGCTGTCAATAAATTATGTAAAGTCGTTACATCTATTGCCTTTGGGGAAAAATATGAGATTCCTGTAAAACCTGAAGCATTCCCTTTGAGTGTTAATGCACTGGAAAGTTACTTAGGCGTTTACAAAGAAGACGGGTTCAAACTAGAGCTTAAAAAAGAAAAGAAGGATATATTATTAATTATTGATGATGAATATACTTTACCTACCTACCCAATTAGCGAAAATGTTTTACACCATAGATGGATAGATGAAGAGTATACTTTCACAAAAGATGATGATGGGCAATTATATCTTTGGGGCATTAAGAAGAAATAGCTAGGGATGTAGATTATTCATTGCTGGTTAATTATAAAAAACATTAATATAATTTAATTAGGAGGAAATAACGTGTACAGCAGTAATAACTCTTGGAAAGAGCTACAGTCATTGCTACCAGATAAAAATCAAATTGATATTAATTCTACTCCATTTGAAAAGTATGTGAATATAGATAGTATGGAAATCCATATTGATGAATATGATAATAACTCACAAATTACAGTGATCATATTTCATGGTGTTGGAGGTAATGGGCGTCTGCTATCATTTTTTGCAATACCTTTAGTTAGAGCTGGATATAACGTAATATGTCCCGACCTACCAGGATATGGATTTAGCAAATATAGTAAGCAAGTAACTTATTCAGATTGGATTAATGTTGGAAGCAGAATAGTTGAAACTGAATTATCTAAATCAAAAAAAGTTTTTATAATTGGATTAAGTGCAGGTGGGATGTTAGCATACAATGTAGCATGTAGACATCAGAATATCTCAGGACTTATTGTTACTAATATACTTGATAATCGAGAAGAGAAAGTAAGAATATATTCGGCAAAAAATAAATTTCATGCTAAATATGGTATAAGATTCCTAAATTTACTTCCATCTTTTTTAAGAACTCTTAAAATTCCTATTAGAATGGTTACAAATATGAATGCACTTGTTAATGATAAAGAAATTTTGAATGTTTTACTGAAAGATAAGTATGGTGCAGGAAGTAGTATAAGTATTAATTTTCTACTATCTTTGATGAATAGTAAACCTTTAATTGAGCCAGACAACTTTAAAAATGTACCAGTACTTATGGTACATCCAGGAAATGATTTATGGACCCCTGTGGAAATAAGCGAAATGTTTTTTAATAAAATTACATCAAATAAACGCAAAGTAATTTTAGATAATGCAGGTCATTTCCCAATAGAGGAGCCAGGTCTAACTCAAATGGAAAATGCAATATATAACTTTATAAAGGAATTATCGTCAACACAAGATTAGGTATATATAATATGCTACACTCACCTCTTAGGGAAAGTCTATGGTGGACAGAGAGTGTTGGAAATGACAGGAATGTTATATATCATCTAAGTATATATTTGCTAGATAGAATACTTGATAAATGGGAGAAGAAAAAATGATTTTAAGGACAAAAAATTTGAGTATAAGAGAAATAACAGAAGAAGATATTAATGGAGTCATAGAAGTATATAATTCAAATCAGGATTTTCTCATGTTTCATATTGGAAGGCAAGAAGTAAATATCCAATGGTTAATTCAAGAACAAAAAGAAATGAAAGCGATAGACTTTAAGATATTAGTAGTTAAAGAAAATGAAAGTAATGCCATAATTGGATTTATAGATATTGGTTTTATGGAAGAATGTTATTTGTCTTTACTTATGGTGCATAATGAGTTTAGGTGTAAAGGATATGGAAAAGAAATATATGATGCATTAGAGGGCTATCTAAGAGAGAATAATCTTAGAAGGATTAGAATTGATGTTGCATATGGTTACAGTGAGGAAGTACTACAATTCTGGGAGAACAGGGGATTTGAAGGAATAAAGAAAATCAAATTACAATGGATGGATAGATTATTTGATGCTATAGTAATGGAGAAGGATTTGAATTAGAATTGATAAATTACTATTATTAATTTAAGTTGCATGTTATGGATATCGTATAGCAAAGTATTTACGTAAAGGGTACTAATTGTCAGAGGTGATAACAATATACCTCAGTAGGTTTGGGAATTGAAGCAAGATCTTTAAACACCTCTTCACTGAGGAACAAGCACCACTTGCAAAGAAGGTCTTGAGTGTCCACTAGGCTATTGCTTTTTATTTTGCTTAGTTAAATTATGTAATAATAGTAGAAGGGAGGACATTATGTTAATTAATGAGCAACCAAAAAGGAATCAAAAATTAAATATAGCAATTGATCTAGGTTTGATTTTTATATTTTTACCATTATCGCTTTCACTGTTTATTTTATTTGGAAATTATATTAACAATAATTCGAATTTTATTTCAGTAGTGCTTTTATCAATAATAGAATTTTGTTCTGCAGGTCTTGGAGTTTTTATAGTTATGTTAATAAGAAAAGAGGCTTTTTCTGATTATGGTATAAAAAAAGAGAATATAAAAAAATCAATATTATTTACATTAAGCTTTATAGGAATAATGGTTTTATTAAAGTCAATTGATGCCGGAGGAGTGGTTTATTTTCCAATGAGAAATCATACCAGTATCAAATACTCATTAAACCTATCGTTCCCATTTAATTTGATTGGAATAATGTTAACTTTTCTAATTTGGGGCATAATTGAAGGAATTTACTATGTTGTAATTATTAAAAAAATTGATGATCTTCTTCCAAATACTTTAAATCCATGGCTTTCTTTAGCCCCTATAATTTTTTGTTTATATAATTTTATGATACATTATTTAATAAGAAGATTTATTGAAGGAAGAACTTATGAATTTAGTCTTATAGATACGATAACCTTTTGTTAGCTTACGCTATGACTATGCCTAGAAAACTAACTAATAACTCATGGGGAAGTCTAATATATCAAACGCTACAAAATGGAATAGGGAAGTTATAATAAATACATTTGTGTATTTAGAGAGAAATATTAATAAAAAATATTAATAAAAAATATAAGATTCTAGTAGATTAGGAGTGAGTGTTATGAAAAAATATTATCATGCATATGAAGAACGATATAAGAAAATTCATGGGGAAGGCTTATTGTGGTTTTCTAAAGAGCCAACTCCAGAACTAATTAGTTGGATAGAGTATTATGATATTTCTGTAGATGATGAGATATGTGAGGTTGGCTGTGGAGAAGGAAGAGATGCTTTATATCTTGCAGAACAAGGGCATAAAATTACAGGTGTAGATATTTCACAAGAAGCTATAAAAAAATGTGAGGAGTTATCAAAAGAAAGAAAAATTAATGTAAACTGGATAGTTTCTGATGCATTACAACTAAATAAAAAACTCAAAAAGCATTATGATTGGATTTATTCAGTGGGAACGTTACATATGTTAGTAGAGGATGAAGATAGAAAAAGATTTTTAAATACAATAAATTCTCTACTTAACCCTAAAGGAAAATTATTATTGATTAGTATGGGTGATGGAGAAATAGAAAGAAAAACAGAAATAGAAACTGCTTTTGATCTGCAAGAGAGAAGTCATATGAAGTCAGGCAAAACATTTGAGGTTGCAAGCACTTCATATAGAGCTATCAATTGGAAAAATCACAGAGAGGAATTGGAAGATGCAGGATTTATTGTTGAGAAGATAATGAATACTGAAAATGGAGAATATAGTAAATGTATGACTGTTTATCTAACTAAAGATTAGTTATTGAGGCTATACTTAACAGAGGTTTAGCAGACAGCGGAAAGTAGACGTCCCTAAGCCTCCGTTAGTGGAAATCTCTGGGGAGGTTAGTCAAAGATAATAGAGTTTTAAAATTATTAAGACATAATAGTATAAAAATTTGCAGATTTTTATATCTGGGGAGGAAAGAGTGATGGAAAGATTTTCAATGCTTGTGGCAGTGCATCTATTTTTAATTAAAGAGGATAAAATATTATTATCTAGAAGGTTTAATACAGGGTATGGAGATGGATGCTATAGTGTTGTGGCAGGTCATGTTGAAGGAAATGAGACTGTTATTAAAGCTATGCAAAGAGAAGCAAAAGAGGAAGTTAATATTACTATAGAAGATAATCAATTGAAAATAGTACAAGTTATGCATAGAAAATGTGTAGGACATGAACGAATTGATTATTTTTTCCTTTGCAATAAATGGAACGGTAATGTAATCAATAATGAGTCAGATAAATGTGATGATTTATCATGGTTTAGTATACGTGAATTACCAGTGAATATGGTTGATTATGTAAACTGTGCAATAAATAACTATCTCAATAATGTTTCATTTTCTCTATTCGGTTGGTAATTACATTCGAAATTACCATGAGAGGTAGTATTGTAATAGTATAAACTAGATATCTTTATTCTCTCCATTGGAGTATTTGGGGAATGAAATCTGAAATAATTGTTAGGTTAGAAATAACATGGCTTTCATTAACAAAAGATTAGAGGTATCCCTTCATTCACTAGGTACAATGCATCGTTAAGAAGTGTTCCTTAATGGTTGAATTTAGAGACATTGCTAATCGAAAACGTTATGTAACATTGATGAGGTAGTTTTTATTTGCCAATAAATGATTATAAAAAGAGTACAATTAAGATGAATAGGAGGTACGTTGAGGTGAGTTAATCAATCACACATAACAAAATATTTCTGCAAGGTTTGGGCATAAACAAAAAGTCTTATAGGTTACTGGTCGTATTTAACCTAGGCGGTAGACTTGAACCTAAGAAAGTAGCTATCTAAGGATTGATCACTACCTGTAACTGGGAAATACTAAGATGTTATGTGAAACACTGCGAATAAAGTGGATTACTCGTTGCAAACTGAATCGGAGAGGTGGTTTTATGTATACAAAATTGGAAAAGAGTGGAGTCGATTATCTAGTGAAAGTCGCTTTCTAAGTTATTATTGGAGCTATTCTGTTTTTTGTTTCTTCTGGGACATTAAGAATCATCAGGGGTGGATTTATTTTGCTGTTTATACAATTTCGACTATATTAGGAATACTCTATTTATCAAAACGCAATCCTGAGGTCTTAAATGAAAGAGCAAAGGAAAGAAATAATACTGAACAATGGGATAAGATATTGCTTAAGTTATATATATCACTGGCGTTTTTTATAATTTATATTGTTGCTGGTTTTGATATAAGATTCGGTTTGTCTAGTGTACCTATATTTTGTATGTATCCTGCTTTGGCAATTATAATTCTATCTTCTTTTCTTGCAGTATGGGCTATGAAAGAAAATGCGAATTTTGAGGCTACATCACGCATACAAAATGATCGAATACAGAATATTTGCGATTCAGGCCCATATAAAGCTATTCGCCATCCAGGTTACTTGGCTATAATACTATGGGCTATGGCGATACCTTTTGTATTTGGATCAGTATATGTGATGATTCCATCATTTCTTATATCTATTATCATAGTGATTAGAACATATTTGGAAGATAAGATGTTGAAAGAAAAATTAGTCGGTTATGTTGAATATTGTAATAGAACAAAATATAGGCTTCTTCCATATATATGGTAGATTGAAAAGAATTTTTCTGTAGCATGGAGTTCATCACATAATACTATATTTTCATAAAGGTACACTAGGGGGATTCAAGGACGTTGTAAATATCTGGACGTTATATGTCATCTCTAGACTAAATTCATGTGTAAATTGAGTGAAACTATTATAGGAAAATTTTAGAATTAAAGGGGGAAGTAATAAAATGGATTTTTACAGAGCTAGAGAAAATGACTTTAAGTATATAAAGTACAAGAAGAGTTTAATTCATAATACTACTTTAATTGCATGTGAAGAGGATAATGTTATTGGAGTATTAGAATATGAGATAAACACTATAGAAGAAGCCGATAAAGATCTGGCTAATAGAATAGTAACTCCAGAAGAGTATGAAAGGCTATGGATTAATAAATGTCAAACATACTTAAAGAGTATGAGTAGCTAAATACTAGGCTTAACGAAACGACATATAACAGAGGTTTATCGGTATCGGAAGGAAATAATCTAGGAAAAATTCTACACTGCTAAACCTCGCGACGTTAGCTGAAATTTTTAGCAATGTATATTGACTATAAAAACAATGTTTGGAGGAAAAGATGACAAAGAGTTCAAAAGTAATTTTCTTTGATATGGGTAACACATTATTACATTTTCATTTTGGAAAAACTGACGAAGAAAAAGATATTATTGGAATAAAACATCTAACAAATTTTCTTAAGCAATATAATCGTCAAGTGGAGTTTAATGATGTAAAAAAACATTTCTTTGATGAATGGCAAAAGGTTATGCCTTTAAGAAAAATTAATCATACAGAATATGCAGTAGAAGACTATTTAAATGGCTTTTTAAAAAAATATGATATAGAATTAGACTTAGATATGTGTATAAAAGCATTAGACATTTTTTATACAGAATATAGGAATGACGTTTGGACTGAAGAAAACATTCATCATATATTAGAAAATATCAAACAAAAAGGATATAGGATTGGTGTTATTTCAAATTCAAGACTTTATGATGAGGTCATGATCAATTGTTTTAAGAAAGTTGGACTAGCTAAGTACATAGACGTGTTTACATTTAGTTACTATTTAAAAATATCCAAACCCCAAAAACAAGTATTTGAAATTGCTCTTGATAGGATGAAAGTTAATCCAGAAGATGCCATAATGGTAGGAGATAATCTTAAAAGTGACATAGAGCCAGCACAAAAATTAGGTTTAACTGGAATATGGTTCAATAAGAATCTTACTTTAAATGATACTGATATTAAGCCTGATAATGAAATATTTAAATTGAAAGAATTGATAGATTTGTTGTAATTCAAGTTTTATTTTAGACTTCAGCTAACCTTATATCTGCTTAAAGGTGCACGAGGACATAATCTTAGGTGTTAAATTAATTAATAAAAGGTAGTTAAAAAATATGAAGTAAAAATAGTTTATATTTTGTGAGGATGATTTTTATGAACATAATACTAAAAGCGAGAACATTAGATCATGTTACTGTTTTTTGGAATAAGACTCAAGATGAAGAAATAAAAAGATTATTCCCTATTGTAAGTAAGTCCCTAGAGGAATCAATAATATTATTTGAGGAATCCCTTAAGGAAAATGCATCAAGTTATGGAAAAGTAATCTATTTTGAAGGAAAGTATATTGGAGATATTTGGTGTTACAGTATAGATGAAAATAGTGAGAAAATGGCTATGTTAAGTATTCTTATCTTTGAAAAAGAACTATGGGGAAGAGGGATAGCGACAGAGGTTACAAAAATTTTTGTTGAAGAGGTTTTTAGTAAGTTTGATATAGAAAAAATAGGAGCATTTACGTATTCTAATAATTATGGCTCGATAAGCCTAATGGTAAAAGCTGGATTTATTGAAATAGAAAATTTTGTTGAAGACGGAATTGAATCAAAATACTTTGAAATAAGAAAAGCTTTATAAATTGTTTGTGAAGCAATAGTATATTGGCAAGATACTTTTACAAACATAGCACTCTAGCTTGCCTTGACTAAGTTAAGGATGAAATTCTAGGCGAGACAAATCAAGTGTTTCAGTTGACTAAGATGGTACCATGTCTATTGAAGATAGCAATTATCTAAGCTAGTAGACAAGCTATATGTAAAGATGATGTATATTTGAAATGCTGAGACTGTTATGTGAAAAAATCTCCTTAGAAAACAGACAATACTAGATATCTAAAAATTTATATAAGAGGTGTAAGTTTTGAAAGAATATAAAGTAATTTGCATAGATATGTTTCAAACATTAGTAAATATAGAATCTAGAGTTGAATATATCTGGAAAAGGATACTAGAAGAAGATTATAATGAAGAATTAAGGGATAAATATGTACAAACTGTTAGAATCAAAATAGTCGATAAGTTTCACGTTAGTGAAAGTACTAGTACCAAATTTAAAAGTCTAAAGGAAATATTTTTTGAGAGTTTTAAGGACATTTTTGAAGAAAACCAAGTGAAATATTGCCCAAGCTATGCAACAAGAGTTTTTATGGAAGAACATGATAGAGCAGATTTATATCATGATAGTAAAGAATTTATTAATAGAGCTAATAAAAAATATAAAGTGTGTTTAGTAAGTGATGCTGATACTGAAATGATTAAAAATCAAATTGAAAATTTTGATTTTGACAAGATATTTATATCAGAAGACATACAATCTTATAAAGGAGAACCAAATTATAGGATTTTCAAAGAAGTCATAAATCATTACAATATAGAGCCACGAAAAATAATACATATAGGAGATTCTTCATCTGATATTATAGGTGCTAATAGAGCAGGTATAGATACATGTTGGATAAATAGACATAATTATAGAAAAAGATTCCATATAAAGCCAGATTATGAAACTGAGTCTTTAAATGAGTTATTTCCAATACTTAATATATAATCATTTTGATTTTGTTAATGCTCTAAAGATAGAAGATTACACCATAAAGGTTTCAAATTTGAATGTGATATGATGAATTGTTTAGTGTGATCTGAAGTCATGTTACACCATATTCTTCATATCATACCGAGGATTATAGAAGAAAATATGCTGTCGATTTTTATAACATAGGATTAGTAGCATTTAGGAGAGATGATTAGAAAAGGTTTGATGATGCTATAAGAAATTGTAATATCGTGATTATTTTTTAGGTATTATTTGGTTAAAAGAAAACGTTGTAAAGATGACGAATATATTTTTAAATGTTATTCTACGATTAATGGAATTATTCTAAATAAATTAGAATTAACATATTGAAAAAGATGATAGGAGAGAAGATTATATGTTTAGAATTTTAGCAATAGGAATAGAAACCTTTTCTGGTATTTTGGTTGTGTTTTTTATGTTAGCTTTATTTCAAATATTGATTGAAAAAGATAAGGTTTCTATTGAACATAAGATTGTAACTTTTATATATACCTTTTTTGTAGTTGCTATATTTGCAGCCACTGGAGTACCTTCTTTTCATTCGCTACATTTTGATGTTACAATTAATTATATTCCTTTTTGTAATGTTGTGGGAAATTTTATTCAGTATTTACTGAACTTAATTCTATTTGTACCCTTTGGCTTCTTGCTTCCAACATTGTGGACAAAGTATCAAACATCCAAGAGAACGATATTTACCGGATTTGGTCTTTCATTGCTAATTGAAATTTCCCAACTATTTTGTTATCGTACAACGGATATAGATGACTTGATTATGAACACTTTAGGCACATCACTTGGTTTTATGCTTTTCAAGATTTTTTCAAAGAAAAAGCCTGAGCTAATAAAAGAAATTTGTTTAACGGAAGATGTTTCAAAGGATAAAATAATTAAATTGGAAGGAACTATTCTTTTCGTAATAATAATATTGGTTATGTTTTTTATCCAGCCGGCAATTGCAAATAAAATTTGGAGTATTATACTGTAGGAAATTATGAGTATAATTTGTAGTTCTACTTAAGATACATTTTCTATTTTGTGTGAAGGAAAATAGGTGGAAAAAGTGATTAGGGTATATGCTTGAACCATTGGTAGGAAAACTCCATTAAGGAAGTCTATCTTTAGGGACTAGTTCAGGTATATTACTGTAATTTGATTGGGGGAAAAAATATGAATATTTATATCAATGAACTATCAGATGATCTATTTTTAATTACTGCAAAAATGATTACGGAGTTAATGAATTATCATAGGAAACTAAATAATGCTCCTAAAGAATACTGGCAGACTGATGAACAATCTCAAGAAACTCTAAGGAATTGGATTGAAGAAGGGACAGTATATAATATATTTTTAGATGATGAACCTGTAGGATTCTTTTATGTTAGATTTGGTGGTCAAAATGTAGCATGGTTAGAAGATTTGTTTATATTAGAACAACATAGAGATAAAGGAATTGGGAAATATGCTATGCAGAAATTAGATGAATTAATGATTGAAAAGAATGTGGTGGCCATATTTGTAGATGTCATACCAAGAAATACTGGAGCAATAAAGTTATATAGGGATTTTGGATTTAATCATCTAAATTTAATACAGCTTAGAAAAAACTATGATAAAATATTGGACAAAGATGAAGATGTAAAAATATTAGGATTTAATTTTAAAAAATATTAGAATATCTCATCTAGAAACAAATATGGTTTGTGGTAAACTTTATTTAGTAATAGAAAGTGTCATCACGTTATGGAGATGTTATAGGACATAAAGGAGTGAAGTAAATGCAAGTAACCTTAAACTTGACAGATCAAAGTACTAAATTTATTATAAATAACTTATATCCATTATATTTACACGATTTATCTGAGATATGGGAATGGAAACCAAATAAATACGGAGTTTTTGAAGAAGACGAAATTTTGACTTTGAATGAGCAAAACAAAGTTTTTGATATATGGTGGTCTAAACAATCAATATTATTCCCATACCTAATAAAAGTAGATGACATTCCAGCAGGTTTTGCTTTAATAGCAACACCTCCTTATACACCACAGGGTAGTGATTTTTATGTAAATGAATTTTTTGTTTTACGAAGTTATAGGGGAAAGGGAGTAGCAGAAAAAGCAGCAATTAAAGTGTTTAATAATCATCTTGGTACCTGGGAATTGCAGACAAACCCTAATGTAGGTAATAAAAGAGCACAAACTTTTTGGAGAAAAACCATTGAAAATTATACAGATGGAAATTATCAGGAGGAAGTTTCAGAAACAGAAGATGATGGAAATAGATTAATTTTTAGATTTAGCAATAGCAGAAATACTTTGAAATGAAAACTTATCTAATATAGAAGAGGCTTGTAAATATGAAAATGCTGATGTTATCCCTAGCATAGTGTCCGAGGATATAGAAAAAGAGAGAGGAATCTATATTTCATGATTGTTAGATTATATTAAGTAAAATATTTATATAACAGGAAGGATTGAAGGTAATGGATATATTCCAAAAGTTATTAATAGATATTGAAAAAGAAAATAAAGCGATAAGCTATTTTATTAAACCTGAGGAAGGTAAAAAAATCGAAGTTGTTCTAGCGGGAAAAATCGTTGTTCCAGTTCCTGAAAATGAACGAGAACATAAAATTTATAAACTACTCGAAGAAAACTGTGATGTGATTTTTTGTACCACTCAGACATTGGATGATTTTCAATTTTATCCTGTGCCTAAGTTTTCAATTTTTGCTGTTGATAGTAAAGGGAATTGCTTTGGTACAATTGGAGGTATAAGTAATATAGTAGATGATGACTATCCAGTTGGATATGTAAATCACAAAGGGAATTATGGCAAAATTGCAGATAGTCTAAAGGATTTTCTAGAACTTATTACTTTTTATCCGTATTGGCGAGATATCATTAAGTACGAACAGATGGAGATACCTTATGATATAAATACTATGGAAGTAAAAGAAATGGAGAAAAATTTCCAATATTTTGCACGCCAATCCGAGATTGCAGAGATACTTAAACTTTCTAAAAACCCCAAATCTATTGAATTATTAATATCAAATATCAGAAACACATCAAAACTTATAGTGTATAGTTCAAAAGACGAGGCGAAAAAAACAAATATATTTTGGGATAGACATTGCCTTGATTAAATGAAAAGATTAGGAGAACATAGTGATCTGGCAAAATATGGCCGTAATAATGTTACTTATGTTGATGATTTGGGAAGCAACTTTTCATATACAGCATATTTTTCAGATATAATGTGCGGGGAAGATACTTGGGGTGAAGTGGAAAATGCTTATCATATATTAATGAGGTTCGTGGCGAATTCCTAAACTGGATTCCTGTTATAGCACACCATGGTATGAGACCATTTAAAGAAATTTGAAGACTCTGTTTGAATTATAAAATTCACTTATTATTAGATGTAAATTATGACTATAATGTGGAGCGAGGAGATATAGTTAAGGCATCTGCTTTATAGAGTTATATTCAATGAGAGTTATCTGTATTAAAGATGAAGGGATGGATGTTATATGAAATGTCCATATTGTGGAGAAGAAATGAAACGAGGATTTATATATGGGGATAGGTATTCTCTTAAATGGATTCCAGAAGAAAAAGATAAAGGAGTTATATTTCAATGGTTTGCAAGGGGAATAAAACTCTCGGATGCATTTATGAATAATAGTGTGGAATCATTTTGCTGTGAAAATTGTAGGAAAATTATTATTGATGTGGAAAACAAAATTGATCAAAGAAAATAAGTATAATTTGTAATATCATTTAATACAGAATCTTTATATTATGTGAAAAATTAAAGAAAAAAAGATGTTACTAAGGATCATGACTTTAACTTAAATGTTTTGTCAATTTATTTGTTTGAAAATAAGTTTCTAAAAATTATTTATAGGGAGGCAACATTAGAGCGAGTTTAATCTATAAAGTCCTTTCAAGAAAAAAGTAAGTAGTGCCGCTAATGATAAATACACTAACAAATATTTAAAAATTGAAAATAATATAAGGACAATGAAAAGCTATAATAATCATCTGACTATTATAGCCTTTTTGTATTGTAGATTACTTAGTATAAGATTACCAAAGAATATTTTGAGAAAAGAAGGAATTTAGGGAACAATGTAGAATAGTATTAAGATAGATAGTTACTAGTTGGTTGCCATTATTGATAATCTTAATCAAGGAGGTATTATGTTATGCTTAAGAACTTTTTATCTTTCGAAAAAGATTCTGCTTTTAATCTTATGAAGAGAATTTTTCATATAGGAATATTTACTTTATTTCTTCCAGCTTTTTGGATAGGAAAATATTTTGCTGTTTTATTTCCAGCAACTCGTCAGATTCCAGCAGAGACACCCGGTTGGTTTACTTTTACATCTGGCCCTAATATAATACTTGGTATTTTAATCGGCATAGGTTTCTTAATCATATCGATTTTAATCTGGAAAATCATTTGTCAAACTCTATTGATAATTCTTCAAGCCTGTGAAACCTATATAGATAATAATGAGAAGTAATAACTAGAGAAAATATTGTGTGTTACTATTGGTAATCCAGCTGAAGGAATGTATCATAGAATGGGGTTTTTCTCAGGGGTTAAATTCACAGATATGTATTTAAAATAGGCATAAAGGTAAGTTGTAACTTAAAGTTTTTAGGGAGTAAGCACATTTATTTAGGATCATTCATTTAGGAGATGATATAGTTGAATAATATAGACAAACATAATAGACTTCAAGAAGAGTGTTTTTCATATAGAGTATCAAAAAATAATAAAGTATTTATATATTGGCATGAAAAACAAGTAATGATACTGAAAGGTAAAGAGAGTGAGAAGTTTTTAGCTAAAATAGAAAAAGCAGGTACCCTAGAGTTACAGTTAATTATGGCTAAAATTACTGGAAATTTCAAACGTGGAAATGAAAAGATAAATAAGGTGAGGAAATAAAAATGAAGCTATTGGATGATTTATGTAATCATTTATATGATATGGACGTGGAGTGGCATCTTTGTGGAGGATTTGCTATTGATGTTTTCTTAGGAAGTATAACAAGGAAGCATAAAGATATAGATATAACTGTTAGTTTTGATGATATGGAAGTATGTATTCAGTACCTAAAATCAAAGGGGTGGGAGATAGATGCGCCCGTTGGTAATCGAAGATTAGTGCCAGTAGAATTTGCTCTTAAGCATTCAGAATTATATTTTGATAATATTTGGTGTTACAAAAAAGATGCTGACTTTATAAAGACTGAGAAAACCGATGGCGTATTTAAATATGTGAAGTTTATTGATAGAGAACAAACAGAGCTAGATTTTATAGAAGTTTTATTTAATAAAGTAGAAAATGGGATTTTTTATTATCAAAAAAATCACAACATTATGATTAATACAGATAAGGCTTTTATAAAAAAAGATAAAATTAGTATTCTCGCTCCAGAAGTTATATTACTTTATAAGTCAAGAAATTATGAGAATAATGATTATAAACATGACTTTGATGCAGTAATAAATAAGCTTGAAAAAGAAAGATATGATTGGTTTATAAATGCTATGAATATAGCATATCCAGAGGGACATCCATGGATTAAGTAAGTATTTTTTGTCTGTAATTGGTGGTTAAGTTATAGAGATTTTATGTTGTTCTAATGGAGGAAAAATGTATGAATGAAAATATTGAGAATATACTGTATGATTATTCTATTGGGAAAATACTAATGATGGAACCAATGAATAAAGGAAATACTTCAGACGCAAGTTATATTTTATCGGATAAAGGCAAATGGATTCTACGAAAGTTAAAAAATATAGATCAAGGAATTGCGGAACATGCCATATCAAATATTTTAGCTAATGATATCTGTCCCAAAATAATTACAACTAAATCTAATATCGGATACAGCCATTATTTAGGAAATTACTATAACCTACAGGAATATATACCTTCTCAGCCTATAAAAAATGATTTGGAGACATTTAAAGAATTGGGAAGAGTTTTAGGTATATTACATAGTAAGCTAAAAAATAATACAGATTTGATTGAACAAGAAGATAGATTTAGTTTAGAAGATATATGGAAACAAACTAAGAATAAATGGAAAGATGTTCAAAAACAATTTGATTGCTCCACATTTACTACGAGTAATTTTGAAGAATTAATCGATGAGATGGTTACATATCAAAATATAAAAAATACATTTATACATGGAGATTTAGGTAAATGGAATTTGATTTATAACTCAAAACAAGTGTATATTATTGATTTTGGTGAAGTTAGAAGAGGAGACCATCATTTTGATATTGCAGCTACTTTAACATCTATGATTAACTTTGATTTAGGTAAAGAGTTTGCTTATAAATTTTTATATACTTTCTACGAAGAATATAAAAATTATATGGGAGATTTCCAATGGGAAAAATTACAGAAAAATATTCAGTTGTGGATATTGAGAGGCATGCTTGCATTATTACTTTATTCTAGTAATAAACCAAATTTTATTGAAAGTGTAAAAAAGATGATAGATTTAGAACTAAAATTAAGTAATATCATTTGTGAAAATTTCATATAATACTATTTTTGTGTAGAGGGTACTGTATTTTCTCTGATACTAGCCATATAAAATAGTAAACATAATAAAAGAAGCTCTTAAATATATGCTAGTTAAGGATGTGAAGAATATGATAAAAATTGATTTTTATTATTGGGAAGATCAATGTCCCCATAATTATAAAATAAGAAGTTTATTAAGTACTCTTGTAAGTGATAAGAGATGTAAAATTAATTTATTTGATATATCAAAAAATCATAAGATTGCTCAATATTTAAATATATTTTCCCCTAATATGATTGTGATTGATGATAATTTAAGATGGCATGGACCTATTTCTATGGATAGCTTAGAAAGTATCTTAAATGGGATCATACCAAAGGTGAGACCTTATAATGTTAAAATAAGTAATAATATTATTATAGGAGATATAAAAGACTTAACAGAAGAAACAATTATAGATACTTGTGATCTGTGTTCTTCTTCTAAGAAAAATGTTTATTGTAATGAGAAAGGAAATTGGATAAAAACTTTAAGGGAAAAATATAATCTCCCATACATTGGAAAACTCCATTACTTAAATAAAGTTTGTATTGGAGGAGCAGAATTTGTTCCTTCAGTAGCAGTTCCATATCCTATACCCAAGGCTGAGGATATAGCATTCCTTACATGTTCTTTTGCTTCTAGTGAAGATGGTGATTATAAGACATATCCCTTGCAAAAGTTAGAGGAAGAATTACCTAACTTGGGTTTTAATTCCATAATAGTCGTAGCTTCTGAGAATACTCCATTTCCAAATGGTCCACTTGATTGGTTTTTAGATAAAGGATATATGGATTTAGGCTTTATATATAACGAAGAAAGACATTTTGCTAAGATGCATTTAGTAAAGAAGGATTTGATAGATAGATAGGTCAAACATAAAACGGTTAGGGGGTATAGGCATGACTATTTATCTTGTAAGACATGGAAAGGAAGAGGAAGGATTTAGGGGAGGATGGAGCCAAAGAGGTTTAGCGGACGAAGGAAAGAAGCAAGCTCAGATACTTGCTGAATATTTACATGAAAATAAAGAAAGATTTAATTTTACTAGAATAATTAGTAGTGATTTAAATAGATCAAAAGAAACAGCATTCTATATTGCTAAAAAGTCTGAAATGAAAGTTGAATTAGACCAGAAATGGAGAGAACATAACAATGGAATAATGGCTGGCATGTCAAATGAAAAAGCTGAAACAGCATTTCCAGATTTGTACTTTAACACATTGGGAATGGATGAAAGATATCCAGGAGGAGAAAGTCCAAGAGAATTTTTATATAGAATAAAAAGAACGTTTTATAAGTTAGTAGACGAAGTTTCCGCCAAAAATGAAGATATATTAGTAGTTACACATGGTGGAGTGATAAATATTATATATCATTTAATAGAGGAGATTGAATGGAGTAATAAAAATAAGATTTTCAAGTCTGGAAACACAAGTATACATAAGGTCGAATTAGATGAAGGAAAAATGAAAATAACTTTAAGTAACTACATACATCATTTGAATTGATTTAATAGATTTAATAGATATTTCTTTCATTACCTAGGATGATTTAAGGAGGACATAAATGGATTATATAAAACAAATTGTTGATTTCCTTCCTGCCAACGAACAGGAAATTCAAGATAAAAAGGTAATTCTTGATTATATCGAGAGATTTCCTCATAATATTTTGTTAAGAGAAAATGAATTTGCACATATTACGAGTTCTGGATTTATAATGAACAAGTCATTGGATAAGGTAGTAATGGTTCATCACAATATACGAAATACTTGGGCTTGGACTGGTGGACATGTTGATGGTGATGCAGACTTTCTACATGTTGCAATTAAAGAAGCCAAGGAAGAAACAGGTATAAATACCTTTACAGCTCTTACAGAAAACATTGTATCTATTGATATTCTACCTGTATTTGGACATGTGAGAAAAAATAAGTATGTTAGTGCACATTTACACCTTTCAGTAGCATATATTCTTATTGCAAGTGAAGAAGAAACACTTATAGTAAATGAAGATGAAAACAGTGATGTTAATTGGTTTGCTTTGGATAGATTTACTGAGGATTACTTTGATTCTAATGATGTTTATTTATATAATAAATTAATTCATAGGGCTTTGCTTATTAGAGATAAGATTATAAGCTATTAGTTTAGGAGTAATAAAAGCCATGCAAGCTTTCTTAAATTCTTGTAGCGTTGAAGGATACTTATGCAAGGTAGATTTTATAGATAAGTAGAAATTATTTATATTTTTTAAGGAGACCAACTATGAATTGTCAAGATAAAAAAGATAAATTTTTTTAAAAATAATTATATCTAAAAAAGGCATGACAAAATAAGCCTATTTAAAATATGCTTTTAAAAAATATATTTTTCTAAAAATTATTCTAAATTAAAGGCAACATTATCTTTTAGTATTTTAAATATTACACGAACCAACTTATGAGCAACATGGCCGAGAGCTGCATAATGGCTGTTACCTTGAAATTTTTTAAGCATAAAGTA
>NZ_JAHLOH010000018.1:0-51892 GCF_018917285.1 Tissierella carlieri
ATATTATACTATATATACTAAATAGATATAGTTAATTTAATAATTTCACTTTATAAAAAATATAGTGAATAAATAGTTATATTAAACTATCTATTCACTATTAATTATACTATATTTAATTTAATGATTTCGTTTGGTATGCTAATTATATCGCTAATCTCCTTAATTGTTATGCTTACAAAGGATAATAGTAAAGGAAAAAAATAATCACCCTGCGCCACCAACGCTGGGTGATTAGAATTATTTAACCCTTAAGGTGGAATCACATCTTGTGATGTCGATTACCTTATTTATATTATACCAAAATATAGACTAAAGTAAACATTAAAAAAATTATATTTTATAGTCAATATACAGTTTAATTGAGGCTGTTTTTTTATTTTGAAATTAAGAATATTTGACAAATATATGGCGGAGAACCAAAATATTGGGAAACAGCTAAATAAAATTACTCTAGATAATAATAAAAGTCTATCAGATAATAAAAATCTCATAGATGAAAATAAGAAATTAACTAGAAAACTATTAATTAATGTTATAATTGGTATATAGGCAAACTTTAACAAGTGCATACTTGTAATTATTTCAGAGTTAGTATTGTTTTTGATTAGAAAGGAGGCTATTATGCTTAATTTTGAAATAGATTATCCTTCATCAAATTATAAAAATTATATTGAATCTGTTTATGAATTTTGTAAAAACAATAGATTTTCAATGATTTTAAAGGGGTCTTTAGCAAAAGGCACAGCAACAAAATTTTCTGACATAGACTTAATAATTTTAGGCAACATTGATAGTCATAAAGTTGATGAAATTATTTCACTATATGGCAATCCAGTAATGATCAATTTTACTGAAAACCCTAAAGGTATATTAATCTTGATTTATCAGGATAACATTTCTGTCGATTTGGACATAAGGGAAACAATTTCACAACAAGATTTGCAAAACAGTATAGTTCTTTTGAAATATGATACAAATTTTATCATAGATAATAGAGAAATTATAAGAAAACAAGTAGAATCTAATTACATACCTAATAGACCAGAATGGTATAAGGTATTAAGGTTATTACATAGAGGAACTATAAAGTATCTATGTAATAAAACTGACAGTGCATATGATTTATTAGAAGAAATTAAAGAGAGTCTTATTTCATTGAAAATTACTGATTTAAGTTTTAATAATAATTTTGAAGATGATATAAAATATATTTTTGATAAATTCTGTAAAAGATTTGAAGTGGATTCGCAAACTGAAGTTCTATTTCACAATCTCTTCAAAGAATTTTAGAAACTGAATACTTTTTAAAGTTAGATTAGGGAAGTCTGTTTACTTCTCCTAAATGCTTATATATTTTTAACATTGTTCTAAAACACAGCATAAACTTTTAATGGATACCAGTAAAAAGCAGGCTAAACAGAAAAAACAGTTTAGTCTATTTTGTATATTAAAAATTAAATAGAGAAAAAATTTGAAAACCTACTAAAAAATACTTGATTTTTATTAGAGGGTTTTTATTTCTATATTAAACAGTAAAGAGACCCTATGGAAAGGTCTTTTTATATATCGGAATGTGCTTTACTCAAGAGAAAATGGGTTTTAGGAGTTATGGAATTAACAGAAGATGAAAAGGATGATATACTAGAGATATAATTATAGTAAAGGGGTATGGATATGAGTAATAAAATTGGAAATTTAATGGATTTTCGCAAAAAACATCGGAGGACCATAAGTTTAATCATAACTATATTAATTGTGGGTTATTTTATTTTTAAAAGATTTTTTTATAACTACTATGAAGAATATCTAGGAAATGATTTTATTTTTTATATCATCACAATGATAGTTGGACTAGATTTGATATTTGAGATTATTGTACGTTATTATAAAAAAAGAAAACCTAATTAGGTTTTTTTATTGTTGTGTGCCCAGCTTTCTTTTGATTATTAGAATAATATAGCAACTTTGTTTATGAATAAAAAAGATAGGAATATTACTTCCTATCTTTTCTCATATATTCTACTGTTCGTGCGAGTAGTAATGGTGCCGGTGGCCGGACTCGAACCGGCACGGTGTCGCCACCGGTGGATTTTGAGTCCACTACGTCTGCCAATTCCATCACACCGGCAAAACTATTACAAAGAATATAATAGCACATAATCAATAATTAATCAATATTTTTATTTTGCTTTTGTTTACTCAAACCATCTTTTAAGATATACTAGAAGAATGGAGTATAGAATGGAGTGATAAGATGGATAAGAAAAGAATAATAATTATAGATGGTAGCTCTTTGCTACACAGGGCATTTTATGCTTTGCCATTATTGTCCACTAAAGATGGCATATATACCAATGGCATATATGGATTTCTGACTATGTTATATAAAGTACAAGAGGAGAAAAAACCAGATTATATCTGTGTAGCTTTTGATAAAAAAGGCCCTACTTTTAGACATGAGGAGTACGATAAATATAAAGCTCATAGGCAATCTACACCTTCAGAATTAGTACAACAATTTCCAATTATAAGGGAAATTCTAGATGCTATGAAGGTTCGTCATTTAGAGCTAACTGGTTTTGAGGCAGACGATATTGCAGGAACTTTAGCAAAAATGGGTGAAGAAAGTTCGTTAGAAGTTATTTTAGTTACTGGAGATAAGGATTATCTTCAATTAGCAACAGATAATACTAAAGTTTTAATTACAAGAAAAGGAATTACTGAATTAGAAGAGTTTGATAGGAATATAATAATAGAGAAATATGGAATTACTCCCGAACAACTTATAGATTTAAAGGGTTTAATGGGAGATCAATCCGATAATATCCCAGGAGTACCAGGAATTGGAGAAAAAACGGGACTAAAATTATTAAAAGAATATGGTACAATTGAAAATATCTATGAAAATATAGAGAATATTAGTGGGAAGAAATTAAAGGAAAACCTAATTGAAAACAAACATCTTGCGTTTTTAAGTAAAAAACTTGGTGAGATTATGACTGCTGTACCTATGGACATAAATTTTGAGGAACTAAAGATTGAAGAGCCAGATTGGGAAAATTTAAAGAGGCTTTATAAAGAGTTAGAATTCAATAGTTTACTTGGAAAGTTTTCTGATGATTTCACAGATAATAATGAAGAGACAAGTATAAACCTCGAATATAGTATGATAGGAGAATTAGGTTATAATGAGTTAATCCATACAATCAAAAAGGAAGGAAAATTTGGATTTAAGTTTATTATATCTAATAATAATTATATTGAAGATAAAATAGTAGCATTAGGTATTAAAACTCAAGGTGTTCCAACTAAAATTATTTATCTACAAGAGGATAAAAAGAACTTTATAGATAGATTTAAATCAATTTTTGAAGATAAGTCTATTGAAAAAATAGGGCATAATTTAAAATCTGATATAGTAATATTATCAAGATTAGGAATTAAGATAGATAATATTACTTTCGACTCTATGATAGCTCAATATTTAATTAATCCTGCTCAATCTTCATATACTATAAATGAGATTAGCAAAGAATACTTGAATATCTATGGTATGGATGAAGAATCTTTATTGGGGAAAGGTAAGAGTAAAAGAAGTTTTAGTGATTTATGTGAAGAAGAGATAGGAAATTGTCTTTCATTTACACTAGATACAATATTGAATGTAGAGTCTAAGATGAAGGAGATTATTAAAGAGCAAGAGATGTTAGACCTCTATTATAATGTTGAGCTACCTTTAGTAGAAGTCCTAGGAAGTATGGAATACTATGGATTTAAGATAGATACAGATGAACTAAAGAAGCTTGGCAAGGAATATGACGAAGAAATAAACTCCTTAACAACTGAGATATATACCTTAGCTGATGTAGAATTCAATATCAATTCACCTAAGCAATTAGGAGAAATTTTATTTGATAAGTTATCTTTGCCAATTGTTAAAAAGACTAAAACTGGATATTCAACTGATGCAGAGGTTTTAGATAAACTAAAGGATCAACATCCTATCGTTGATAAAGTTCTTAGATATAGACAGATAGTAAAGCTAAAATCAACTTATATAGATGGACTTTTAAATTTGATTAACAAAGATACCAATAGAGTTCATTCAAGTTTTAATCAGACTATAACTACTACTGGAAGAATAAGTAGTACAGAACCAAATCTACAGAATATACCAATTCGAACAGACGATGGTAGAAAAATTAGAAAAGCTTTTATTGCAGAGAATAATAATTATGTGCTTGTAGATGCTGATTATTCTCAAATAGAACTAAGGGTATTAGCTCATATATCTAAGGATTCTAAACTAATGGAAGCTTTTATTAACAATGAGGATATTCATAGAAAGACTGCTTCAGAAGTATTTAACGTACCTAAGGAAGAGGTTAGCTCTATAATGAGAAGTAGAGCAAAGGCAGTAAATTTTGGAATAGTTTACGGAATTTCAGATTATGGTTTATCTAGAGATTTAAATATTTCAAGAAAAGAGGCTAAGGAGTATATTGATAACTATTTGAAAAACTATAAGATGGTTAAAGAATATATGGAAAATATAGTTGAGGAAGGTAAAGAAAAAGGCTATGTAGAAACCATTCTTCATAGAAGAAGATATATTCCAGAGCTTAAGGCAAAAAACTTTAATATTAAATCTTTTGGTGAGCGTATAGCCATGAATACACCTATACAAGGTTCAGCAGCAGATATAATAAAGATGGCTATGGTTAAAGTATATAATGAGCTAAAAACAAGGAATCTGAAATCAAGATTGATACTACAAATTCATGATGAGTTGATAATTGAAGCAGAAAAAGATGAAATTGAAGAAGTAAAAGATATAATGAAAAATGTAATGGAAAATTCAATAAAGTTAAATGTACCTCTTATAGTAGATTTAGAGGTAGGTGATAGTTGGTATGACACTAAATAGTTGTATATTAATTGGATTAACAGGTGGAATATCCACTGGAAAATCTACAGTTTCTAAAATGATTATAGATAAGGGATATTCATTAATTGATGCAGATAAAATTTCTAGAGAAGTTGTTGAAACTAATAAACCAGCGTATATAAAGATAGTTGAGGAATTTGGCGAAAAGATATTGCTGGATGATAAATCTATAGATAGAAAAGCGCTAGGAAAAATTATCTTTAGCAATAAGGAGTGTCGAGAAAGATTAAACACCATTATTCATCCATATATATTTGAATCCATAAGACTAAAAATAGATGAGTTATCTTTGGAGAAAAGAATTGTATTTTTAGACATTCCTTTATTGTTTGAGCAATATGATCTCTGGGAGAAATATAATATTACTTTCGATGAAATATGGTTGGTATATCTAGAGAAGGATATTCAAATAGAAAGATTGATGAAGAGAGATGGAATATCAAAAGAAGAGGCTTTAAAGAAAATGCAAGCACAGATGGATATAAACTATAAAAAAGCAAGGTCTTCCAAGACAATTGATAATAGTGGAGATGTTGAATATTTGAAAGAACAGGTAGATAAATTGTTAAAGGAATTAATCTAATCTTGGAGGGGTTCTTCTATTGTTTAAAACTATAAAAAAGATTAAAAAAATAATTATATTTATAGCTACTATATTTTTAATACTTACAATAGGGATTATTTTACTAACAACAAATTATCCTATAGGATATAAGAGTATGATAGTAGAATATTCTAAGGAATATGATTTGGATCCGTATTTAGTAGCTTCTATAATAAATGTTGAGAGTAAATATGATAAGGATGCTATTTCCCAAAAAGGTGCTAGAGGATTAATGCAAATATCACCTTCAACGGGAAAGTGGGCTAGTGAAGTTTTGGGAATAGATAATTATAGTGAAGATATATTATTTGATCCTGAAACAAATATAAGAATTGGTACTTGGTATCTTGATACTTTGTTCAAGGAATTTGACTATAATTTAGAACTAGTTTTAGCTGCATATAATGCAGGAAGCGGGAATGTAAGTAAATGGCTGAAAGATGAAAAATATAGTAATGATAGAACTAGTTTGTCTATTATTCCATTTAAGGAGACTGAGGATTATTTAGTAAGGGTAAATCAAAACTATAAAGTTTATAGTACGTTGTATAAAAAATATATCATGAATCCTAGTGATAAAGATTCTCTTTATATTAATTTACTGCATAATATCAGAAAGATTATAAAAGAAATAATAAGAAACGTGTGATAAGGTGGGGGAAAGATGAAAAACAAAAAATACTTGTGCTTGATTCTTATGATTTTAATAACAGTCACAGCTGTGGGATGTGCGCAAAATGAATTAAATGTAGGAAATGGTGATATAGATGAAGATACAAAAATCTCCATTGAATATGATCCTGTGGAAGGGGGTCAAGTAGTTGTCCCTTTAACTAATTTTAATACACTAAATCCATTAATGACTGAGAATAGTAGCTATTATTTTTTTTCCAAACTTATTTTTGAAGGCCTATTCGAGTTTGATAATGACTTAAATGTAGCAAGTCAATTAGCTGAATCTTATAATATTCTAGATGAGGGGAGAACTATTGAAATAAAATTAAAAGATAATATTTTTTGGCATGATGGTGAGAAATTCAAGCCTGAAGATGTAGTCTTTACAGTAAATACTATTAAATATGCAAGTGTAGATAGTACATATAGACAAATGTTTACAAATGCAATGGGATCTACAAGCACATCAGACATAAAAAGAATTATGGATGTTACTATTACAGGCAGTAATGATATAGTAATTACCTTTGATAGAGCTTTTAGCAATAATCTTGAAGTTCTAACTTTTCCTATAATACCAAAACATGCTTTTACTTCAGGAAAATCAGGTAATAGTGACTACATTAAGGCTTTACAATTAGATGATTATAAGCCAATAGGTACTGGGCCGTTTAAATTCCAAACATATGAAAAGATGAAGGAAATAAGGTTATCAGCAAACGATAATTATAGAGGTGGTAGGCCATATATTGATGAAATACTAGGCAGGGTGTTAGAAAGTGAAGAAGATATCTTAACTGCCTTTGAGACAGGACAAATAAATATAGCTACAACTGTAGGAGTTGATTGGGACAAGTATAGTCAAAATAGCAGGATTAAAGCATTAGAGTTTGTATCCTCAAATTATGAGTTTTTAGGATTTAACTTTGGAAAGGAATTATTTTCTGGAGAAAAAGGAGAAGGATTAAGACGAGCTATCGCTTATGGAATAGATAGACAGGCTATTATTCAAAAACTTTACCTAGGACATGGAACACAAATAGATGTACCCATTCATCCAGATTCCTGGTTGTTATCCGAAAAAGCCAATACCTTTGGTTATAATTCAGATTTAGCAAAGGAAGAATTAAAGAAATTAGGGTGGAAGGATACGAATAACGATGGGATATTAGAGGATGAAAGTGGTAAAAGTCTTTCACTTAAGATTTTAACTAATTCATATAATCTAATGAGATTAAAAACTGCAGAGATGATAAAAGATGATTTAAAAAAACTGGGAATAGATGCTAGTATTTATCCTGAAAATAAGAAAGAAGAGGATATTACAGTAGAAGATATTCAAGAACAGTGGACAGAAGTAAATCAGCTTCTAGGAGCTGGTGACTATGATATGGCTCTTCTTGGATGGCAATTATCTGTAATTCCAGATTTGTCTTTTACATTCCATAGCTCACAAATTCCTTATAATACAAATTTTATTAAATATTCTAATCCAAATATGGATGAATTACTTCAAAATGTGTTTCTTAAATCTTCTAGAGATGAAAAAGTTAAGGCATATGATGAATTACAAAGCTTCATAGTAGAAGATTTACCATATATAAGTTTATTTTTTAAAAATAAGGCTTTGCTAGTAGATAGTAAAATAGTAGGGGAGTTAAATCCAGCATTTTTTAACCCATATAAAGGAATAGAAAAATGCTATATACCTAAGGATTTACAATAAATATTTAATAAATCAAATATACATGAAAGAAATATGATATTGAAAAAACTTTAAAAATGTAGTATTATAGTATAGGTAATTTAATTGCAGGAGTGGCGGAACGGCAGACGCGCTATCTTGAGGGGGTAGTAAGCAAAGCTTGTGAGGGTTCAAATCCCTTCTCCTGCACCATAATACATAAACTACATCTCCATCTATGATGGAGTTTTTTTATTGAAATAAAAATTTATTTAAGTATGGGGAGGTTTTTTACATGAAGAAAGACATAACTAATAAATTAGGAACAGAGAGTGTAGGTAAACTATTATTAAACTTAGCTCTACCAGCGATTATAGCTCAGCTTGTTAATATGCTTTATAACATTGTTGATCGTATATACATAGGTCATATTCCAGGAATAGGAGCAACTGCATTAACAGGTGTAGGCGTAACATTTCCAATTATAATGATTATTACAGCATTTAGTTCACTAATTGGGATGGGTGGTGCTCCAAGAGCTGCAATAAAAATGGGAGAACAAAGAGACGATTTGGCTGAAGAAATATTAGGTAATTGTTTTACGCTTCTAGTAGGAATTGCAATTACTCTAACGATTCTTTTCTTAATTACTGGTGAAAGGTTATTAATGATGTTTGGTGCCAGTAGTGAAACAATTAGTTATGGACTTAGTTATTTAAATATATATGTGGCTGGAACCATATTTGTAATGATTACTTTGGGACTAAATAGCTTTATATCAACTCAAGGCTTTTCTAAGATCAGTATGTTAACAGTAGTTATAGGTGCAGTAATTAATATAATTCTAGATCCTATTTTAATATTTGGCTTTAATTTGGGAGTACAAGGTGCTGCTATAGCAACAGTAATTTCACAAGCAGTTTCAGCTATCTGGGTTCTTAGATTTATGTTGGGGGAAAAGACAAAACTTAAAATTCATAAGAAATATTTAAAATTGAAAAAAGAAGCTATAATTCCAGTACTTATGTTAGGAATTTCACCGTTTATAATGAACAGTACGGAGAGTCTTTTAAATATCTCTTTAAATGCTTCTTTACAAAAATATGGGGGAGATATTGCAGTAGGAGCAATGACTATTCTTTCAAGCTTAATGCAAATAATGTTTTTACCTTTAGCAGGATTAACCCAAGGGGCTCAACCAATAATTAGTTATAACTATGGAGCAAAAAATAATGAACGAGTAAAAGAAACCTTTAAATTACTTATTATGTCCGCTATGATATTTTCACTTGTTTTATGGACTCTTATGATGATATTTCCAAAAGTTTTTGTATCTTTATTTACTAAGGATATAGAACTAATGAATATTACAGTATGGGCAATGAGAATTTATCTAGGCGCAGGAGTTGTACTTGGTGCACAAATTGCTTGCCAGCAAACTTTTATAGCAATAGGACAAGCTAAAATTTCCTTATTTTTGGCATTACTTAGAAAAATCATTTTATTAATTCCTTTAATATATATTTTACCAATTTTCTTTAAGGATAAAGTATTTGCAGTATTTTTTGCGGAGCCTATAGCAGATATTATAGCAGTTACTGTGACAGTTGTTGTTTTCGCAATACAATTTAAAAAGCTATTACTTGAGAATAGATAATATGGCCTTTGAAAAACAAATATATAGAGGGTTTCTTTAAGTAAGATTTATATATAAGTCATCGATCTATTAATATTTAACAAAATAATAGTTGTAGTGATAAGGATTTGATTAGAAAGAAATTTGAAACTATATAAAATATATATTGTTAAATATATAAAAAATAGTCAAATAATTATAGAAAAATAATTATTATTTGCTATTGTTTGAATATTCTTATACAATTATATTAAGAATAAAAGATTACTCAATTATATTATTTGATATAACAAATTAAAGAGACCAGGAGGGAGAAATGAGAGAGATTCGTCAATTAAATGAAGAACATATAGATGCGTATACGGATATTGCTTTTAATGCATACCCAAGCTTCAAGAATTTAGAAAAGGATGCAGTAGAAAAATATAAAAAAATAGCTGTGGAAATTATGACAAATGATCCAGATGTAACTTTTTACGGGATGTTTGAAGGTGAAAAGTTAATTGCTGTAATGCGACTTTTTGATTTTAGAATGAATTGTTTTGGAAAGATATTACCTGTGTCAGGTATTGGTTTTTTAGGTGTGCATTTAATGCATAAAAAAGAAAAGTGTGCTAAAACTATGATAGAATTTTATGAAGAAATTTATAAGAAGAAAGGTACTCCTATTGGAATGTTATTGCCATTTAGACCAGATTTTTATAAAAGAATGGGCTATGGAATGGGTACAAAGATGAACCAATACAGATTGCCTCCAGATAGAATTCCAGCATACTTCGGAAAAAGTGACTTGAGATACGTAGAAAAAGAGGACTTTGATAAACTGTTTGATTGTCACAGCAGGGTAGTTGCAAAAAAACATGGGATGATAATGAAAATTGGAGATGAAATAAGAGATCTAAAAAATGACCCATATAACAAAATTATAGGTAATTATGATGAAAAAGGAAATATTAATGGATATCTTGTATTTAAATTCCAAAACGCTAAGGATGGGAATTATACCATAAATAATATTTATATAAAAGAATTGATTTATGAAAATACAGATGTGCTTAAGAAACTTCTGGGCTTTCTTCGAAAGCAGGATGATCAGGTAAATTTAGTCGTGTTTAATACAGAGGATGAGAATTTTCACTATTTATTCGATAATCCACTTAATGATTCCTTAAATTATATCCCATATGGATATATTGAAAGCAATACTCAGGCAGTAGGTGCAATGTATAAATTATTTGATATTAAGCAAGCTTTTGAACAATGTTCCCATAGAAATTATAACAATTCGAATTTGAAGGTAAGGTTTTTGGTATATGATGAATTGAATAATAAAGAAATTGAAATAGTAGTAAACTTTATAGATGGAATTGTAAATACTGATTCGGAAAAGTTTGATGTAACTATGAGAACTAATATGGCAAACTTTTCATCTTTATTCTTAGGCTCTACATCTGTAATAGGAATGTATAATTTAGGACTTTTAGAGCTAGACAACGTAGAGTTTTTGGAGGATATTGATAGAACGTTTTACTGTAGCCAAAAACCAGTTTGTTATACTGATTTTTAAATAATAATAAAAAGTGAATGTTAAAATAAAGAAAAACCCATCTCTAAGTAATTGATTATACTTAAATCAAGGGGGATGCTTTTGTGAAAGTCACTATTTCAGATTTGATAAACTTAGAAAGACTTGATGCTATGAGGTTTATTGAAGGGAAAAGTCGACTTAATAGGATAGTTATACATTATTGGTTTTAACTTTCGTAATTCAGAGTATTATAATTAGCTGTCCTTAGTTGTTAAAATTTATATCTATAATTAGCTTATAGATGTTTTTAATTAATTGAAGATAATGAGAATCTCTTTTTACAAACTAAAAAATAGATGTGATTATAAATATTTTAGGATTACAATTAAATCTATACTTAAGTAAATAGATGCTTCTATCTAGTAAGAATCAAAATAAGATTAAAACTAGAAAGAAGCATATTTTATTGAAACAATAATAAAAAATAATAGAAAAATTTTCTATATATGATAAACTAATAAGGTGATGATATTTAAAAGAATATGGAGGGATTTATTTGGATATTAAATCTAAAATAAGAGTAATAGAAGATTTCCCAGAGAAAGGTATTAGTTTTAAGGATATAACTACTTTAATAAAGGATGGAGAAGCATTTCAAGAAGTTGTAAATAGAATAGTAGATGATTTAAAAGGAAGGGAAGTTGATTATATAGCTGGACCAGAAGCAAGAGGATTTTTACTTGGTGCAGCTGTTGCCTATGCTCTAGGTATAGGATTTATTCCTATTAGAAAGCCGGGGAAATTACCAGCAGAAACAGTTAAACATGAATATGAACTAGAATATGGTAATAACACACTTGAAATACATTTTGATGCTATTGAGAAAGGTAAAAAGGTTGCTATAGTAGACGACTTGTTAGCTACAGGAGGGACAGTATTATCAGCAGTTAAATTAATAGAATCTATTGGTGGTGAAGTGGTTGCATTAGAGTTTTTAATTGAGTTAGAATTTTTAAAGGGTAGAGATAAATTATCAAATTACCATACGAATTCATTAGTTAAATATGATAGATAGTAAAGCTATTATTAATATATATTATAATTAATAAAATATATAGTATAAAAAATCTCCACTCTTCATGGAGATTTTTTATACTATATTTACCGAGCTTGGTAGATTTATCATTATTACCATATATTCAGTAATTATCACTATATCACCATAAGATGCAGTACCAAAATTCAATTTGGAGAATTATTATAGATTTAGAAATTTAATAGTATTACTTCAATTCCATAATTCTTTAGTATTTATGCTATTACTATTTTTATTCCTTATCAATCTAATAGGATGGACAATTAAGATATTACCTGCACAACTCGGCGGATTTAAAAAAGCTTTTTTTCCTTTACCTAATACAAATATTGAAAATTTATTGCCTGGGGAAAGTACTATCTTAAGCGATTGGGGTTTATAGTAAAAGTAAATGATTTTATTTAAGGTTTAGGGAAAATATGGTCTACAGAATAATAGTCCAGTAAATTTAAAAAGGTTCAAAATGCATAGGAAGCAAGAACAAAGAAGATTTGGATAAATAATCCTTTAATTATAAAGGTTTCAATTTTTATCAATCAATCTTTGGGTGAGTAAATAGTATTATAATAAAAGATAAAGAAGGAAATATATTAGCCAATAAAAGTCTTAAAAATAACGAACATTATTTTTATTAGTCTAAACATTTAACAATCTATCTCTATGGATTTTATCCTGTTTTGGAATTGACTAAATAAGTTAACTGCATACAATTACTAAACAGATGAGAAATCTTTGTACTATATAAGCTTAACAATTATGCTGACTCCTATGCCTTAGAGCCAAATATGTCTATGTGATGGCAGCTGGACTTTCGATAATGTATCTAATTAATTAATAAAGATAAGGAAAAAGAGATAGAGACATTATTAAATGCAGAGATTTATGATTATTTAAGTTATCGAGTTATAACCTTTGGATATTTGATGTTTATATTAGTTATTGTTACAGATATGATTTGGATAAAGCCTGCTTGATTAAGACATTGGGGATAGGACCTAAAAGAAACTTAATCACTTATAACTTGGACAATATACTCTACATATTTACATCTAAGATTCAACAAAGGATGGAAGGGCAAAACTTTGGTGCGGTTCTCTATAATAGACTTTATTTGTGTAATATTTACCTTTATTGGAGTAAATATTTTATTACCAGGAATCCATAGTTATAGATAGACAAATATAAAATTTTTGTAACAATTACAAAATGTACAAAAAGTAGCAAAAACTTGACAATTGTTAAACAATGATAAAACCTAGCAAAATCAACGGAATTCCATATTTGATAAAATTTATATCGTGATTGTAGACATGGATACAATACATGGTAACCATGTTCTCTTATTTGTGGAGACAATTGTATATAAATTATAATATAATTATAGGCTACAAAAAATGCAAGAGGTAAACTTTATCATCTATAGAAATAAGTGGGAGATTTCCAATTAAAATTATAGAAAAATTAACAATGATTGTATAAGAATTGACAGTCTTTTACAGAGGCCTTTTATGTACAAGAAAAGTGTTTAATGTTATAATATAGAAGGAAAATTATAGACCTAAGTAAATTAGGGCTGATTATTTAATGGGAAATTTTAAAATATTAATAGAGAGGTGGAAGCGAATGAAACTTGACAATCTCACTTTCAAAGGTGGGGTACATGTACCACATAGCAAAGAGTTGACAGAAAAGAAGGCTCTAGAATATGCAAAGGAACCAAGCATAGTATATATACCTTTACATCAGCATACAGGTGCACCTTGCGAACCTATAGTTAACGTAGGTGACAGGGTTAAGGTAGGACAGAAAATTGGACAATCCCAAGCATTTGTATCGGCGCCTGTTCACTCTAGCATTGCTGGAACAGTAAAGAGTATAACAACAATAACTACACCTACTGGTATCAATGCAACTTGTGTAGTTATCGAGTCAGATGGCACTAATGAAATGGATGAAACAATTAAACCTAAGGGAAGTCTAGAACAACTTTCTTCAAAGGAAATAATTGACATCATCAAAGAAGCAGGAATAACAGGCATGGGTGGAGCAGGATTTCCTACTCACGTAAAATTATCACCGCCGCCTGAGAAAAAAATTGATACAGTTATTATAAATGGTGCAGAATGTGAGCCATTTCTAACCTCAGACCATAGGTTAATGCTAGAAATGCCAGAAAAGATTGTATTTGGATTAAAGGCCATAATGAAAGCATTAAATGTAGAAAGAGGCTTTATAGGTATTGAGAATAATAAGATGGATGCAGTAGATACACTAAAAGCAGTAATTAAACCTCAAGATAATATTCAAATAGTTACTTTAAAAGCAAAGTACCCACAAGGTGATGAAAAAAGGCTTATTAATGCTACGACTGGTAGAAAGGTACCTTCTGGCGGGCTACCAATGGATGTCAGTTGTGTAGTAAATAATGTGAGTACAGCTAAAGCTGTAGCTGAAGCTATATTGGAAGGCAAACCTTTATATGAAAGAGTTGTAACTGTTACAGGTAATGGTGTCAATGAACCTAGAAACCTTATAGTGAAGATAGGGACACTATTCCAAGAAGTAATAAGTCAAGCTGGTGGCTTCAATGGAGTACCAGGTAAAGTAATTATGGGTGGACCTATGATGGGACTAAGTCAATTCTCAACAGAGGTACCGGTAATTAAAGGCTCGGGAGGAATTCTTGTTCTTACTGAAAAAGAAGCTGCGGCTCAGAAAGTTTCACCATGTATAAAATGTGGTAAGTGTATAGAGGCCTGTCCAGTACATTTACAACCCCTATTTATCTCAGCATATGCTCTGAAGAGCGATTTCCAGGGGGCTGAGAAATACGGAGCTTTAGACTGTGTTGAATGTGGATCATGTTCGTTTATATGCCCTGCAAAGAGGCCATTAGTAGAATCAATAAGATTGGCAAAGAGAGAAGTTCTTGCTAAGAGGAAAAAATCATAGTAGTTAGGAGGAAATTTAATGGAAGGTAAAGTGTTAAACACTACAATGACAGATTCAGCAATTCCAGATATGCTAATAGTATCTTCTTCACCTCATATTAGATCTAATGAATCTGTTAGAAGAATAATGTTAGATGTAATAATAGCTTTAATACCAGCCATAATTGGCTCAGTTTATTTCTTTGGACTTAATGCTTTGAAACTAATATTAATATCTGTAGCATCAGCTTTATTTTTTGAGGCAGCAATACAGAAATTATTTAAAAAAGAAATTACTATAAATGATTATAGTGCAGTGATAACAGGTATTTTAATAGCATTCAACCTACCAGCTAATGCACCTTGGTGGATTCCAGTGTTTGGTTCTGGATTTGCTATTATCATAGTTAAACAATGCTTCGGTGGAATAGGCTCTAACTTTATGAATCCAGCATTAGCGGCTAGAGCAGTATTACTTGCTTCATGGCCAAATATCATGTCGAATTTTGTGTTGCCAGGAGCAGACGCTGTGGCAGGTGCAACACCACTAGCCATAATGAAATATGGTGCAGCAGACGCAGGGGCTTCTGCTACAGTTGCTCAAGCAGCTGCAGAATTACCATCATTAATGGATATGTTTATTGGAAACGTAGGAGGAGCGATTGGTGAAACCTCAGCATTATTATTACTTATAGGTGCACTATATTTAATAATTAGAAAAGTTATAAACTGGAAGACTCCTGTTGTTTATATAGGAACAACTGCTATACTGTTACTTCTATTAGGAGTTGAAGCAGACCAACTTATGTATCATATATTAGGTGGAGGATTAATACTAGGAGCATTTTTTATGGCTACAGATTACTCAACTACACCTGTTACACCTCTTGGTCAAATAATATTTGGATTAGGTGCAGGAGCTTTAACTGCTCTTATTAGGGTAAAGGGTGGATTCCCTGAAGGTGTTTCATATTCTATTCTTTTAATGAATGTAGCAAGCCCACTAATAGAGAAGTTTACCACACCAAAAATATTTGGGAGGGCGAAATAGATGAAAGAAACTATAAAACTAGGATTAATTTTATTTATTATTACAGCAATATCAGCAGGAGTCCTAGCTGTATCAAATAATTTAACTAAAGGAAAAATTGCTGAGTTAGAAATGGCAGGTAGCATGGAAGCCTTAAAGGAAATATTTGGTGAGGACAGTAAATTTAAGCCTTTAGATGAAGGGAAATTTAACGAGATAAAAGGAAACAACGAATCAGTTGTAGAAATATTTGAAGCATATAGTGGTGAAAATCTAAATGGATATGCTATAAAAATGGTGTCTAAAGGATTTGGTGGGGACCTTGTTACATTAACTGGTTTTTCAATAGACGGAAATGTAAAAGGCATGAGATTAGTAGAACACTCTGAAACAAAAGGACTAGGTTCAAAGGCTGCTGAGCCAGAATTTTATAATAAATTTGCAGATAAGATTGCAGCAGAGGAAATAACTGTTGAAACTATATCAGGTGCTACAGTAACTTCTAAAGGTGTTATGGCTGGTGTAAATGCAGCTAGAGAAGTATTTAATACACAGCTTTCAAACTAATGTAAGTGGAGGTGGAAAGAGTGAAATTATCAAAAGTATTTAAAAATGGTATTATTAATGATAATCCTATATTTGTACAATTAATAGGTATGTGCTCAACATTAGCTGTTACTACTAATGTTTCAAATAGTTTAGCAATGGGGCTAGCAGTAGTTGCAGTATTAGTAGGTTCAAACCTAGTAATATCTTTACTTCGAAATATAATTCCAGATAAAATTCGTATCCCAGCATTTGTTGTTGTAATAGCAACTTTTGTTACTATAATTGAAATGTTTATGAAGGCTTATGCTCAACCTATTTATCAAGCATTGGGTATATTCCTTCCATTAATAGTAGTAAATTGTATAATACTTGCCCGTGCAGAAGCTTTTGCATTTAAAAATGGTATCATACCTTCAATAGTAGATGGACTTGGAATGGGACTTGGTTATACTATTGCACTTGTGGTTCTAGGAAGTATAAGAGAAATATTTGGAGCAGGAACTTTCTTAGGGAAGTCATTATTTGGAGCTAGTTTCCAACCTGCAGGAATCCTTGTAGCACCTCCAGGAGCATTTATTGTACTTGGACTATTAATAGGAATTTTCAATGTAGTTAGAAGAAGAAAAGCTTCTAGCGAAATTTAAATAAGGAGGAAAGCTAAATGAGTATAGCAGCAATATTGATTAGTACAATTTTTGTAAACAACTATGTATTAGCTCAATTCCTAGGGATTTGCCCATTTCTTGGAGTATCAAATAAGATGGAAACTGCAACTGGGATGGGTGTTGCAGTAACTTTCGTAGTTACATTATCATCTATAATTACTTATTTTATTCAGCATTTAATTTTGGACAAAATGGGAATAGGGTATTTACAAACAATTGTTTTTATATTAGTTATAGCAGCATTAGTTCAATTTGTTGAAATAGTTCTTAAAAAAATGTCTCCTACATTATATAATGCATTGGGAGTTTATTTACCACTTATCACTACAAACTGTGTAGTATTAGGTGTTGCGATTTTAAATATAAAAGAAGGATATAATTTAGTTCAAACGACATTTAATGCTATAGGGGCTTCCGTAGGCTTTACACTAGCCTTGGTACTTATATCAGGTATTAGAGAAAAACTTGAAATAGCAGATATACCTGAAGCTTTGAAGGGCTTTCCTATAGCCTTAATTACTGCAGGATTGATGTCCATAGCCTTTTTAGGCTTTAATGGGCTTGTATAGGAGGTAAAGACATGACTGATATATTAAATCCAATGTTAGTAGTAGGTGGAATGGGGTTAATTTCTGCAGTTCTTCTAGCCATAGCATCTAATGTATTTGCAGTAGAAATCGATCCAAAGGTAGAAAAAGTTAGATCAGTATTACCTGGGGCCAATTGTGGTGCTTGTGGATTCCCAGGATGTGACGGTTTAGCAAATGCTATAGCAGAAGGCAGAGCTCCTGTTAATGCTTGTAATGTTGGTGGAAAACCAGTTGCTGAGCAGATAGCAGATATTATGGGAGTTAATGCAGCAAATGTAGAGAGAAAAGTAGCTACAGTTCTTTGTCAAGGTGATTGCAACAAGGCAAAAGAAAAATATAAATATGAAGGTATTAAAGACTGTAGAGCTGCTAATATATTACAAGGTGGTAGCAAGGCTTGTTCCTTTGGATGTTTAGGCTGTGGAACTTGTAAGGATGTTTGTGCTTTTGATGCCATAGAGATAATTGATGGAGTAGCTTTTATAGATAAAGAAAAATGTACTTCTTGTATGAAATGTATAGAAGTCTGTCCTAAATCTATTATTGAGTTAGTGCCATACGATAATCAATTCGTTGTAAAATGTAAGAGTAAAGATACTGGTAAGGAAGTAAGAAGCAAATGTAGTATAGGCTGTATCGGATGTCAGATCTGTGTTAAAAATTGTCCAGAGAATGCATTTAGCTTCGAAAACAATTTAGCAAAAATTAACTATGAGAAATGTATAAATTGTGGAGTTTGTGCTGAAAAATGTCCTACTAAAGCTATATACTCTAATGCAGCTAAGGATATAGCAGTTTAATATTAAGAGCCTATAAAGGCTCTTTTCTTTTTATTAAAATGTAACTTGTAAATAAAAAATATAAATGGTAAACTAATAATGTATGAAAATTAGCTTGACCATTTGGATAAAGGATGATTTATATGACAAAAGCTGATAAAATTTTAATAATCGTTATTATAGCAATTAGTTTGGTTTCTTTAGGATTTATTAAGAACAGTGCTACTGGATATAAAGAAAAGTATATTAGCATTCAAGTGGATGGTAAAGAATATAAAAAGATAATATTTGATAAATCAGTGATTGGAAAAACTATACCTATTGAAACTGAATTTGGATATAATTTAATTGAAATTGGAGATGGTGAGGTAAAAGTTATAGATGCAGATTGTCCTGATAAATTAGATGTATTACAAGGAACCATATCTAAAGCTGGTGAGATAATAGTATGTTTGCCAAATAAGTTAGTTGTAGAGATAAAAGGAGCAGAGGAAATAAGAGACGTGGATTATATAAGCAATTAAGGATGATAGGAACTATGAAAAGATTGAACAAAATAATATTTTTATCACTGCTGGTGTCAATAGGACTTGCATTATCAGTTTTGGAGTCAGCAATCCCATTGCCAATTACAGTGCCAGGTGCTAAGCTGGGGCTTTCTAATATGGTTATTTTAGTTACATTAATTATATTTGGCTTCAAGGAAGCTTTTATAGTAGGTATACTAAAGAGCATAGTACTTGTACTTATAACTGGCAGTATATCTAGTCTTATTTATAGTCTTGCGGGATCTATATTATCCTGCATTACAATGTTTATTGTATATAAATATTTTACTAGGATTTTTAGTCTTATAGGTGTGAGTATTTTTGGGGCAGTAGCTCATAATGTTGCTCAAGTTAGTGTAGCTGCAGCTATGATGTATAACTCCAGAATATATTCGTATCTTCCTATTCTTTTACTTACCAGTTTGTTTACTGGATATTTTGTAGGGCTTTCGTCAATCTTTATATCTAGAAACTTGAAGAAAAGTTTAAGTTCATATTTTGGATAGTTAAGGAGATAGTATGGAAAAGATAATATTAGCATCTTCTTCTCCAAGAAGAAAAGAAATACTAAATAGATATCATCTAAACCCAATAATATTCGGTGCTGAAATTGAGGAGAAGCAGATAAAAGGAGAATTACCAGAACAGGTAGCGATGTCCTTGGCGTTTGAGAAATCATATTGGGTAAGTAATTATTTTAGTAATGGTGAGATAATTATTGGAGCCGATACCATAGTAGTTTCGGAGGATATGATACTAGGCAAGCCAAAGGATGAAAAAGATGCATTTAGAATTTTATCTTTATTAAATGGAAAGGAACATAGTGTAATTACTGGGATTTGCATTATTAGAGCAAATACTAATATTAAAATCATAGATTATGAAAATACGACAGTTAGATTCAGACATTTATCAGAAGAACAAATAATGAGATATATTCATACAAATGAGCCTATGGACAAAGCAGGAGCATATGGAATCCAAGGATATGGTCAAATTTTAGTTGAGAAAATAAATGGTTGTTATTCTAATGTGGTAGGCTTGCCTCTTGGAAAGCTTGACTACTTATTAAATAAATTTTTTAACGTAAAAATATTATAGATAAGTAGGTGGATTATGGATAATAGTCTAGATTTTGAAAAAAATTACACGATTAAAGAACTTCCAATGACAGAAAGACCAAGGGAGAAGCTTTATAGTCATGGTCCTGGAGCTTTATCAAATGAAGAATTATTGGCGATTATAATCAGAACAGGTAATAAAAACGATACAGCAATTGATTTGGCTAGAAAAGTTTTAAGCAGTGATGGCAGAGGATTGGTACACCTTAGAGATACTTCCTTGCAGAATTTAATGAGGATTAAAGGTGTAGGTGAGTGTAAAGCAGCTCAAATTTTAGCAGCTATAGAAATAGGAAAGAGAATAAATTATCATCATGCTTTAAGTAAGGTTAGAATAAATGATCCTAGTACTATTGCAAATTTATATATGGATGAAATGAGATACTTACAGAAGGAACACTTTAAAATTATATTGTTAGATACAAAAAATCAAATTATTGTAACTGAAGAAATCTCAATAGGTACTTTAAATGCTTCTATTGTGCATCCACGAGATGTATTTAGGGCTGCTATAAAGAGAAATTCTAACTCTATGATTTTAATACATAATCACCCTAGTGGTGATCCTACTCCAAGCAATGAAGATATAAATATAACCAATCGTTTAATGGATGCTGGGAATTTAATTGGAATAAAAGTGTTAGATCACATAATAATTGGTGATAATAAATATATAAGTTTTAAAGAAAAAAATCTAATTTAAGTTTTATTTAAGGAAGGAGCAAGTAATATGGGACTATTTAATGGATTTGTAAAAGATATGGGAATAGACTTGGGAACAGCTAATACTTTAGTTTATATAAAAGGTAGAGGAATCGTAGCTAGGGAGCCTTCAGTTGTGGCTATACAAACTAATACTAAACAGGTGTTGGCAGTAGGTGAAGAAGCTAAGAAGATGATAGGTAGAACACCAGGAAATATTGTGGCTATTAGACCATTAAAAGATGGTGTAATTGCAGATTTTGATGTCACTAAGAGTATGTTAAAGTACTTTATAAGAAAAGCTACAAAAAAAAGAACATTTTTCCAACCAAGGGTAGTAGTATGCGTACCTAGTGGAGTTACAGAAGTGGAAAAAAGAGCAGTCGAAGAAGCTGCAATACATGCAGGAGCAAGAGATGCTTATCTAATTGAAGAACCTATGGCTGCAGCTATTGGTGCTGGGTTACCTGTTCAAGAACCAACAGGATCTATGATAGTAGATATTGGTGGAGGTACTACAGAAGTAGCAATAATATCCTTAGGTGGAATCGTTACGTCTAAATCTATCAGAGTAGGTGGAGACGAGTTAGATGAGTCAATAGTTAACTTCATTAAGAAAGAATATAGCTTAATGATTGGTGAGCGTACCGCTGAAGAGGTTAAAATAACTATTGGATCAGCTGATGGGGACTCTGAAATATCTACAATGGAGATTAGAGGAAGAGATATGATTAGTGGTCTACCGAAGACTATAAATGTAAGCTCTAGAGAAATATATGATGCTATGAAAGAGCCGATTCATAGTATTTTGGAGGCAATAAAATCTACTTTAGAAAAGACACCGCCAGAGTTAGCCTCTGATGTAATGGAGCTAGGTATAATGTTAACTGGAGGAGGGGCTCTTTTAGAAGGCTTAGATAGATTAATTATTGAAGAAACAGGTATGCCTGTTCATATTGCAGAACAACCTCTAGATTGTGTTGCAATAGGTACAGGAAAAGCATTAGATAGTATTGAAATACTTAAAAAAACCTTATCAAATAATAAAAGAATAGGTTAAGTGGTGATTTTATGTCTTTTTTCAATAAGAATAAGGAAAGAATGATGGTGACAGTAGTTGCTATCATTCTAATTGTTATGATAGGTATTACTAGTACCGAAAGAATGGCTTTGAATAAGTTCGAAAAATTAGTTGGTAATATTCTTACACCTATTGGAAAAATATCTAATTCTATAGGTAAGAACATATCCGACTTTTTTGGCAATCTTAAAAATATTGCTAAATTAAAGGAAGAAAACGAAAGCTTAAAAAAACAAATAGCACAATTGGAAGAAGAAAATAGAAATTATTTAGAGATAATAGGTAGAACAGATTATTTAAAAAATGAAGCTAAACTTTTAGATAAGACAAGCTTTAATTTGATTTCTGCACAAATTGCAGGAAAAGAACCAGGTAATTGGTTCGATAGATTTACAATTGATAAGGGATTAAAAGATGGGATAAAAAAGGGAAGTACTGTTGTTCAAGGAATTGAGATTGAACAAAATACTGTAATAGAAGGAATCGTAGGACGTGTTGTAGATGTAGGACCTAATTGGTCAAAGGTAGTTACCGTTGTAGATGAAATTAGTAGTATTTCTTTTAAAGTTTTAAGGACACAAGATGGTGGAATAATGTCAGGTAGTATAGATGGAGAAATATCAGGTTATCTTTTTGATAATAAAGCAGATATAATCAAGGGAGATAAGCTATTTACCTCAGGTCTTGGTGGTGCTTTTGTTAAAGATATATATATTGGAGAAGTAGATGAAGTAGTTAGTGATGATGAGGATTTAATGAAAAAAATACAGGTTAAGCCTGCAATAAATTTTAAAAAAATATACAACGTTTTTGTAATATCTGATTGAGATTGAGGGATGAATATGATTGTGCTTATACTGACAATAGTGGTTTTGTTGAATTTCTTTCTACAAAGTTCTATATTACCATATATTAACATACTTGGAGTTGTACCAAATACAGCTCTTCTTATAGTAATTTCCATTGCACTGTATAAAGGAAGATTCTATGGAGGATTTGTAGGTCTTGTGATAGGAATAGTCCAAGATATAGTTTTTAGTCCCGTAATAGGAGTAAATGCATTTATTTATTTCTTTGCAGGATACTTAGTAGGGCTAGTTGAAAATAAATTGACAAAAGAAAATATTTTTATACCTATATTATTTTCTATTTTAGGAACTATATATTATAATTTCTCTTATTATGTATTTATGTTTTTCCTTTCTAGAAACATTCCATTTTTATCATTTGCAAAGGATATATTAGTAATTGAAACAATATATAATTGTGTATTATCTATTCCAATATACAAGATTTTTTCAAAAATTTTTGTTGTGCCAACAATAAGGTTTGGCAATAGATAGAGGTGAAACAATTGAAATGGTTAGAAAAAATTTTCAATAGGTATAACATTCTTACATACGTTGTTATCTTGCTAATGTTTATATTATCCTTTAGATTGGCAACATTAACTATTGTTGAAGGCGACACATATAGGGATATATCTGATAATAAAAGACTAAAAGAGATATATACTACTGCACCAAGAGGTGAGATACGGGATAGGTATGGAAGACTTTTAGCGGGAAATAAACCTAGCTTTACTGTACAAATCTTAAAGGATGAATTAAATATAAAAGATATAGAGAAAAAAAACAACGCATTACTATCTTTAATTAGGTTGCTAGAAGAAGATGGTGTTACTTATGTGGACGAGTTTCCAATTAATTTAAACGTGTTTAAGTATAAAAATGAAAGAGATTATTTTAATGAAGAACAAACGCCAAACGATAAAGTTATTGACATTATAATTAATCAAAATCTTTTACCAGAGCTATTAACTACTTCTCATATCCATTCAGGATATAAGGAACATTATAAATTTGTAACAGCAGAGAGAGCTATCAATGCTTTAATAGATAAAGGAAAGGAAGTATCTGAGGGAAATGTTGATGTTGAGCAATTAGTTAAATTAATCAATAATGATAAGAATATTATAAGAAGGATAGTAGATCATCCAATTTCAAGAAAACTGTTATATGATATAATGGTGCAGAAAAATTTAACAGGTAACATTATTATGGAAGAATATTCACTGTCATATGATGAAGAATATAAAGAACAAAAAAGGATTTTGATGAATTCTTATGATGGAGTAACGGAAAAGACAACAGCTAGAGATGATTTTATCACAATCGTGTCTCATTCATCAATTAATAATCTTTTAGACAAAGTAATTATTAAAGAAAATGATAAGGGTAAAAAGGAAATTTTAATACCTGGTAAAATATTGTTAGATATGGTATTACAAAAAGATCCAAATGTGCCCATTAAGGTAGAATTAAGTGAAGATAATACTACTGTAATATATAAATATACAGGAAGCGACAATATAGGGGATAAATCTCCTATAGATATTTTATTGGAATATAGTAAAAATACTAACACGTTGGAAGAATTTATTACAAATGATAATATAAAATCTTTAGCTCAAGAACAACTTTTAAATGATGGGATAAATACCAGAATTTCAATTGCGCAAGATTTTGAATATATATTTATTAACAATAAGAAAAGATGGTATAATGAAAATAAAATAGATGAAGATAGTACTACTGAGGAAGCTTTTAAGAAATTGAAGGAAAGACATAAAATACCTGAGTATTTAAGTAATTATGAATCTAGATCTATTCTATTGCTGTACGAGCTACTTAGTAAACAAGGGCATTTGGCTTATCAGCCAATAAATATTGCCTATGGCATAAAGGATTCTACAGTAGCGAAAATTGAAGAGGGGTTGATGGATTTCCCTGGAATACAAGTATCTATAGAGCCGGTGAGGTATTATCCAGAAGGAACTACTGCCGCTCATATGCTAGGTTATTTAGGTAAGATTAGTCAGCCAAATGAGATTAAGAAATATGTAGATGAGAAAAAGTATTCCCCAAATGATATCATTGGAAAAACGGGAGTTGAAGAAAGTTTTGAAGATATTTTAAAAGGACAAAATGGAATTAAAAGAGTTGAGGTAGATGTACTGGGTAATACAACCAAGATCCTTGATGAAAAGAAACCAATTCCTGGAGATAATATATATTTAACAATGGATTTAAATTTACAAAAATTTTCAGAGCAGGCTTTGAAGCAAACTCTAGAAAAAATCCAAGTTGGCGGCACATATGAAAGTCCATGGGGTAATTATAAATTTGGTATTAACAAGAAAAAGGGTAAACCTTATAATAATGCTACATCTGGTGCAGTGGTGGTTCTAAATGTAAAAACAGGTGAGGTTTTGGCCAGTGTAAGCTATCCTGCCTATGACCCAAATTTATTTGCAACAGGAATATCTAATACTGACTGGATGAGTTTATTTCCAGAAAACGATAAGGACCCATTAGCACCAAGACCATTATATAATATTGCAATACAAACAGCAGTGCAACCTGGTTCAACATTTAAAATGGTAACAGCTTTGGCAGCTTTAGATAAGGGATTAAGTCCTACTAAGAAAATAAGAGATATGGGTTATGTTGAATTAGGAGGGGATTATCGTCCAGCCTGTTGGATTTGGAATCAAAGTAGGGGAACCCATGGATATGAAAATATGTATGAAGCCCTTAGAGATTCTTGTAACTATTATTTCTATTCATTAGCCTTTGGTAGAAATCCAAGAACTGGAGAAAACATAGGAGTTAAGCTTGAAATTGAAGATATAGTAAATTTATCTAAGCAATTGGGATTAAATGATAAAACAGGTATAGAAATAAATATACCAACTGAAACTTCAGGTGGAGTACCTGATCCCCAAAGGAAAATAATAAACACTAAATACCTATTAAAATCAGATCTTCAAAAAAATATACAAAACTACCTAAAAGAAGGTATAGTGTTAGATGATTATGAAATTGCAGATATAATAGAGGATATAGTTAGTTGGACAGAATTAGAAGAACCTTTGACTAGAGGTGAAGTTATTAGGAGATTAAATGCCTTTGGTATAGAACCAGAAAAAAAACTGCCTAATAAAAAAGAAGGTCTAGCTGATAAAATAAAATATAGCTATTTAAACCAAGCAGGTTGGAATATTTCAGATACATTAAATGTCACCATAGGTCAAGGTCAGAACTCCTATACTCCTATGCAGATGGCAAACTATATAGCAACCATATCCAATGGTGGATATAGACATACAGTGACTTTAATTGATAATATCAAAAACTATAATAATTCTAGAACTATACTTGAAAAGAACAATGAATCTGAGAGGATAGAATTAAATGATTATAAGAGTTTGGATCATATAAAGCAGGGTATGTTAGCTGTATCTAATGATAGTTCAATGAGAAAAGTATTTGGTAATTTACCTGTTAAAGTGGGATCTAAAACAGGTACTGCACAAAAATCTGGTATTAACCCTTCTACTGGAGAAACTTTTGATGATTTTACATGGTTTGTTGCATTTGCACCTTATGATGACCCTGAAATTGCAGTAGCTTCTGTAATTTTCCAAGGAGGTAGTGGAGGTTATGCAGGACCTATGACAAGGGATATTATAGCAGAATATTTAGGTTTAAATGCAGTTGGGACTAAAGAATCATTACCTTTTAAAAGTAGTTTGGTAGAATAATAATAGAGTATAAATACAGATTATTGTGGAGGTAGTTTTAAAGGTGAAAGAAGATTTACTAAGTTTTAAGGGTGTGAAGGAAGGCATTTTTTTAAATATAAATGGCGATAACTTTCTATCAGTTAAAGAAGAATTAGATACAAAGATGAAAAATGCTTCCAATTTTTATCATGGAACAAAACTTTTAGGAATTAAATCAGAGAAATTATCTATTGAGGATTTAATAGAATTAAAGTTAATTTTAAAATATAAATATGATTTGGTAGTTGCTGAGGAGGAATTACCAAAGCATATTTTACATCCTTCTTTAACTAATAATATGGAAAATAATTTAAAGAATGACTCTGGAGATAATACTGTGTTTGAAGGTATCCATTGTGGTATGACAAAGTTTGTAAATGGGACATTAAGGTCAGGACAGATTGTTAAGTATGATGGTAATATAGTTATAATAGGAGATGTAAATCCTGGAGCGCTCATACAGGCTAAGGGTAATATAATAGTCCTAGGTACTCTTAGAGGAGTTGCTCATGCTGGGGTTGATGGCAATCTTGAGGCTATAGTTGCCTCTTATAATTTACAACCCATGCAGTTAAGAATAGGAGATAAGATTGCTAGACCACCAGATGAATATATAGAAACATGTGGATTGCCAGAGATTGCTAAAGTAAAAGATGGAGAAGTAATAATAGAACCTTATCTGCCAAATAAATAATTAAAGGGAGGGTAATAAATGGATAAAGAAAAACTAGGAACTGCTATAGTTATCACTTCAGGAAAGGGTGGAGTTGGTAAAACAACTACATCAGCCAATATTGGGACAGGCTTAGCTATTTTAGGAAAATCTGTAGTTGTTGTTGATGCAGATATTGGATTAAGAAACTTGGATGTAGTTATGGGACTAGAAAATAGAATAGTTTATGATATAGTAGATGTTGTAGAGAAAAATTGTAGGCTAAAGCAGGCTTTAATAAGAGATAAAAGATATGAAAAACTATATCTTTTACCGGCGGCTCAAACTAAGGACAAGTCGGCTGTTAGTCCAGAACAAATGCTAGATTTAGTTAATGATTTAAAGAAAGATTTTGATTATATTATAATAGATTCGCCTGCAGGGATAGAGCAAGGTTTTCAGAATTCTATAGCTGGAGCAGATATAGCATTAATAGTAACAACTCCAGAGATATCTGCTGTCAGAGATGCTGATAGAGTTATCGGATTACTTGAATCAAAGGGATTACATAATCCTAAATTGATAATTAATAGAATTAGGCAGGAAATGGTTAAGAGAGGAGATATGATGAATATGGATGATATCATAGATATCCTAGCTATTGATCTTTTAGGAATCGTACCAGATGATGAAGCCATAGTTATATCTACAAACAAGGGGGAGCCAGTAGTAATTGATGAAAAGGCATTATCAGGAAAGGCCTATAGAAATATAACCAGAAGAATAATAGGGGATGAAGTAGAATTATTAGACTTAGATATAAATGAAGAAGGAAAGTTAAGCAAAATCCTGAAATTATTATTTGGTAAATAGGAGGGGAGATTCTTGGATCTATTTAAATTGTTTGGTAAAAAAGAGGAGAAGAGCAAAAACGTAGCTAAGGAAAGACTAAAATTAGTATTAGTTCACGATAGAGCAGATCTCTCACCTAAATTTTTAGATATGATTAAAGGTGATATTATTAGGGTAATATCTGAATATGCTGATATAGATGAAGAGGGATTAGATATCAAATTAACAAGAATGAAAAGGGACATGGACAGTTCTACAATTTCTGCTCTAGTAGCAAATATTCCTATATTAAAGGTAAAAGACAACCAATAAATGATAAATTAAATTAAGTATTGATAAATTTTATACTATACAGTATAATAAGTAAGTGTAAAATACAAAAGAAAAAATTTTTAATTTACAGGAGGAAGAAAATGAAAAAAAGAATTTTAGCTTTAATGTTAGCATTAGCATTAATGACAGTTGTATTCACTGGATGCGCTAAAAAGGAAGCTACACCACCGGTTGATGAAAGTAAACCAGTTGATAGTACTACACCAGAAAATGAAGCAAAAGGCGATTTAGTAGATGGTACTTACTTAGTTAAAATGCCAGTTAGTGATCATGGAAATTATCCTATGGCAAAATTAGAAGTAAAAGATGGACAAGTAGCATCTTTAGACTATAATGAATATTTAGCAGCTTCAGGAGAAGCTAAAAATGAATCTAACTATCCTTACGCTGAAGGTCTTGCTGTAATCAAAGATTTAAACACTCAATTCAATGAGAAGAAAGACCTTAATGCAGTAGATTTTGATGCAGTTACTGGAGCAACTCATACTAAGGGTAGCTTTAAAGAAGTTGCTCAAATGTTATTAGATAAGGCTGCTAAAGGCGAAACATATGAAGCAGTTTACAAAGATGGAGTTTATGAAGCTAAAGCTGCAGAAGCTAGTCATGGTTGGTTAGCAGAAGTTAAAGTAAGAGTTCAAGATGGCCAAATCGTAGGAGTTGACTATGTTGAAGTAGCTGTGGAAGATGCAGAGGGAGTTAAAAAAGGAGATTTAAAATCAGCTGATAATTACTCATATGCAACTCCATTTGAAGTAATCCCAGCAGTTCAAAAATTAATAATTGATAACAATGGAACAGAAAATCTTAACGTAGATGGTATTACAGGAGCAACAAATACAAGAGATGGTATGATAGAACTAGTAAATCAAGCATTAAGTTCAGCAAAATAAGAAGAGTTTCTATCTAAGATTAGGTAACTTTTCTTGGAACTCATATACGGAAAGTTGAATATATAAAGCTTTAAGGTATAACTTTCCTATTTGTTATAAGAATAAATAAAACCCTAACTTTTAGTTAGGGTTTTTTCAAATGATATGGAGTGATTAAATGAGAAGGAAAAGGCATATTGGATTAATTATCTTTCTAGTTTTAATGTTGGCCACCACGGGATGCATAAAGAAACAGGATTCGAAGGGTGCTAAACTCCCACAGGGATCAGAGCCCATATCTAGAACAGAATTTTTAATGGATACTGTAATGACTATTAAGTTATATGATAAAGCTGATGAGAAAATTCTAGATAAGGCGTTTTCTAGATTGGAAGAGATAGAAAGCAGAATGAGTGCTACACTAAAAGATAGTGATGTAAGTAAAATAAATGATAATGCAGGAATAAAACCTGTTACAGTTAGTGAAGACACGTATTTTGTAATAAAGGAAGCAAAGTACTATGCAGAGATTTCAAATGGTGCTTATGATTCTACAATTGGCCCTCTAGTAGATTTATGGAATATAGTGTCTGGTGAAAAGGAGAGGGAATTCATTCCATCAGATAAAGAAATAGAAGAAAAAAAAGCACTTGTTAACTATAAAAATTTAGAATTACTAGATAATAACCAAATATTTCTTAAAGAGAAGAACATGAAAATAAATCTAGGAGGTATAGTAAAAGGTTATGCCGCTGATGAAGTTAAGAGAATATTAACGGAAAATGGAGTGAATACCGCTATCATTGATTTAGGTGGTAATGTTTTTGCACATGGGGAAAAACTAGATGGTTCCTCCTGGAATATTGGAATACAAAATCCATTTGAGCTTACTGGGAATTATTTAGGGATAATTCAAGTAAAAGATAAATCAATAGTTACTTCTGGCGATTATGAAAGATTCTTTGAATATAAAGAAAAAAGATATCATCATATTTTAGATGCTAAGACAGGATATCCTTCAGAAAATGAAATAACAGGAGTAAGTATTATTTCCAGCAAATCAATAGATGGAGATGCTTTATCTACAACATTATTTGTACTTGGACTTGATCGTGGAATGGAGTTAGTAAATTCACTAGAGAGCATAGAAGCTATCTTCGTTACAAAGGATAAGTCCGTTTATCTAACTGAAAATTTAAAGGATAAATTTACTTTAAAGGATGGTAATACATCTTTTACTATAAAGGAATATTAAATTTGGTATAAAATCCACTTCAGATAAATAAAATATTATTAATTGAGGTGGGTGATAATATGGATAAAAGAAATTATAAGTTGAATAAAAATTTATTTAAATATAGTAATGGTTACTATAATAAATTGATAAGTAGAATGATTTTTGTTTTAGTTACTTTGTTAATTATTTTAGCGATAAAAATGATGAATACTAAAACAACAAATAATATTATTAAAATTATTGAAAAAAATATATATTATGATTTTAGTTTAAAAGAAGATGGAAAAAAGGTAAAAGATTATTTAGTAAAAGTAGTAGTTGATTCTAAAGACACAATAGAAGAATTTACAGATCAATTTAATAAGAATAATAAGCCAGATTAATACCTCGGGAAATTTCCCGAGGTATTAATCTGATAAGAAAATTCCCCTACTAATATCAATCAAAAAGTGATAAGATAATACTTATAGTATTAATGAAAGGTGGAAACAAATGATAGACAAAAAAGTTCTAGATAGGATTCTAAATAAAGTTGAGAAACCAGCTAGATATATAGGAATGGAACAAAACTCTGTGATAAAAGATTTAAATAAAGTGAAGGTGAAATTTGCATTTTCTTTTCCAGATGTATACGATGTAGGAATGTCTCATTTAGGACTTCATATATTATATAATTTAATAAATGAAGAAGAAGATTTTGTATGTGAAAGGGTATTTGCACCTTGGATAGATATGGAGAATGAGATGAGAAAAGAGAATCTTCCTCTTTTTACTTTAGAGAATAAAGAAGAAGTAAGAAATTTTGATTTTTTAGGATTTACATTGCAATATGAGATGAGCTATACAAATATATTAAATATTTTAGACTTATCTAATATTCCTTTATTATCAAAGGATAGAAGTGATGAAGATCCCTTTGTTATAGCAGGAGGACCCTGTGCTTATAATCCAGAGCCTATAGCAGAATTTATAGATTTCTTTGTAATTGGTGAAGGGGAAGAAGTTACATTGGAAATCCTTAAATTATATAGAGAACACAAGGAAAAAGAATGGAGCAGAGAACAGTTTTTAAAAGAAGTAGCTAAATTAGATGGAATATACGTACCAAAATTCTATGACATAATATATAATGACGACGGAACAATTAAAGAGAGAGTAGTCTTAGATGAAGTAGCCCCAAGTATAATAAATAAAAGAATGATAAAAGACCTTGACTCCATGTTTGTACCAGAGAAAATGATAGTACCATTCATTGAAACAGTTCATGATAGAGTTGTTATGGAAATATTTAGAGGCTGTACTCGTGGATGTAGATTTTGTCAAGCAGGAATGATCTATAGACCTATAAGAGAAAAGTCGGTAGATAAGATAGTAGAGCTGGCAGAGAAACTGGTTGAGAGTACAGGATATGAAAATGTTTCACTATCATCCCTTAGCTCTTGTGATTATTCTGAATTATATTTACTAATCTCAAAATTAATGGATAGGTTTGAGGAGAAAAAAGTAGGAGTTTCTTTACCATCATTAAGGCTAGATTCATTTAGTATAGATATATTAAAAGAAATCGAGAAAGTTAGAAAATCAGGATTGACTTTTGCACCTGAAGCTGGTAGCCAAAGACTAAGAGACGTAATCAATAAAGGAATTACTGAGGAAGATTTAATCAATACAGTTTCTTATGTGTTTAAGGAAGGATGGTCTACTATTAAATTATATTTTATGATTGGATTGCCTACTGAAACTGATGAAGATGTAATGGGTATAAAGGAATTAGCTTATAAGGTTAAAGATATATTTTTTGATTTGCCAAAGGAAGAGAGAAAAGGTAATTTAAAGGTAACAGCCAGTGCATCTTGTTTTGTACCTAAACCTTTCACACCTTTTCAATGGATGGGGCAGGATTCAATGGATGAATTCTATAGAAAAATTTATTTGGTGAAAAATAGCATAAAAGACAGCAAGGTAGTATTTAACTACCATGATCCTAAATTAAGTTTCTTAGAGGCGATAATTGCTCGTGGAGATAGAAAAATATCAAAATTAATATTAAAAGCATGGGAAAAAGGATGTAAATTTGATGGTTGGTCAGAGCATTTTAAATATGATACTTGGATTGAGGCTATGAGTGAAGAAGATATAGATAGTGATTTCTATGCTTTGAGAAATAGAAGCCTTGAAGAAATTTTGCCTTGGGATTTCATAAACCCAGGAGTATCTAAAGATTATCTAATAAGAGAATACAATAAATCCCTTGAGGAACAGATTACAGGGGATTGTAGATTACAATGCAGAGGTTGTGGAATAAAGGGATGTACGATGACTGGTGGTGGAAATAATTGATTTTAAGAGTTGCATTTAATAAGAAAAATTATCTAAAATATATTGGACATTTAGATTTAATGAGATTATTCCATAGATCATTTAATAGGGCAGGTGTTCCCATAAAATATTCTGAAGGATTTAATCCTCATCCAAAGTTTTCAATAGGAAATCCCCTATCCCTTGGTATCGAATCTGAAGAGGAGTATATGGATATAGATATTGATTACATCCCAGTAGATGAGTTTATAAAAAAGGTGAATGCTGTATTACCTAATGATATTCAAATAATAAGGGGCAAATATCTTGAAAAAGAAGAAGCCATAGCATCTTTAATAGCTTGGGCTTTTTACGAAATAAACTTCAATATAGATCAGAAGAAAGAAAAAGAAATCTTAGAAGACATATTTACAAAATGGTTGTCTCAAGAAGAAATAATTATTACTAGATTGAGAAAAAAAGGAAAGAAGAAAATTGAAAAAGAAGAGAATATTAAAAGCTTTATAGGAAATCTTGTTATTAAAGAAATTAGGGATACAAGTATAACAATAGATAGTTTATTAAGGTCTGGAGGTAATGGGAATTTAAAACCCCTAGACTTTATAGAAGCCCTAGATAGAGATACTTGCCTTAATATAGATATGGATTCTGTAACTACAAAAAGATTGGCTCTGTATGCAGAAAAGGATAATAATATATATAAGCCGTTATAAGATGGGAGAATTGTGATGAGGTATATTTTTATTGATTCTCTAGATGGAGTTAATAGAGTAGGTATTGTGGAAAACAATAGACTTGTAGAATTTCATTTAGAAGAACAAGATAGTAAAATAGTTGGAAATATTTATAGAGGAAGAGTAACTAATGTGTTACAAGGTATGGAGGCGGCCTTTGTAGATATTGGTGAGTCTAAAAATGCCTACTTATATGTAAAGGATGCTCTGCCTAGGGAACTTTTATATGATGGAAGGATATATAAGATATCTGAAGTCATTAAATCTGGTCAAGAAGCAATAGTACAGGTAATAAAGGAACCATCGGGTAACAAAGGAGCAAAGGTAACAACTCATATTGAAATACCAGGCAGATATTTAGTATTCACACCATTTTCTAATAAAATAAATATATCTAAAAAAATTACATGTTCTAAGGAAGTGGAAAGCCTAAAGGATATAGGAAAAAGAATTATAAAGGATGGAATGGGAGTAATTTTTAGAACAGCTTCAGAGGCAATAGAGGAATCTGTACTAAAGGAAGAATATGATATTCTATATAATATCTATGCCAAGATTCAAAAAGAAAAAAACTTTTTGCCTTGTCCTAAGCTTCTCTATAAAGAACCTAGCTTAGACTATCAGATAATAAGAGATAGCTATGATGATGCTATGGAAAAGATCATTGTAAACAATAAGAAAGTATATGATAATTTAATTTTAATGGAGGAAATTTATCCATTTAAATTTTCTAATAAAATAGAATTAAATACAGATTTTTCAATAGCTTATGATACTGGAATTCAATTAGATTTAAAAATGGCACTACAAAGGATGGTTCCCCTCAAATCGGGAGGGTATATAGTTATAGATGAGACTGAGGCTCTGACTGCAATAGATGTTAATACTGGAAAATTTGTTGGCACCAGCTCTTTAGGAGATACCATATTAAAGACTAATATAGAAGCCGCTGAAGAGATAGCAAGACAAATTAGACTCCGAGATATTGGGGGTATTATAATAGTAGATTTTATAGATATGAAGAATAAAAATGATATTTCAACAGTGCTATCTACTTTTAAGAAGTATTTAAAAAAGGATAAAATAAAGACAAATATTATAGGGATTACAAAACTTGGTCTTGTTGAGCTAACAAGAAAGAAAATAAGAAGATCACTATCTAAAGATTTCTATAAAAAATGTCCGAAATGTGAAGGCAGGGGAAACATTACTAAATAGAATTAGGTATTGACAATCCTAGATATATTTGTTAAAATACTTTGGTGTAGAGCCGCTCAATCTGGGTTTAAGTCCTAACGGCACCCTGTATTGGCGAGACTGGGTTAGAGGAGGTGCAATTTTACATGTATGCTGTAATAGAAACTGGTGGTAAACAATATAGAGTTCAACAAGGCGATGTTGTTTTCGTAGAGAAAATAAATGCAGAAGAAGGCACAAATGTAAACTTTGATAAAGTTCTTTTAGTGTCTAAAGAAGGCGAGATAGTTGCTGGTAAGCCTTATGTTGATGGTGCTAAAGTTGAAGCTGTTGTTTTAGAACAAGGAAAGGCTAAAAAAATCGTTGTTTTCAAATATAAGCCTAAGAAAAACATTAGAAAGAAACAAGGACATCGTCAACCATTTACTAAAGTAAGAATCGAAAATATTGTTGGCTAATCTCATGATAATAGCCAAAATATATAGGGATAAAAATAATTACATTAAAAAATATACCATAGAAGGACATGCAGATTATGACTTATATGGTAAAGATATAGTATGTGCTGCTATATCAGTGCTCTCTCAAACGACACTATTATCTTTAGTGGAGGTTTGTGAAATAGAGGAAAATACTATTAAGTATTCCATAGATGAAAAAACAGGGTTTCTTGACGTAGAATTACCTAAGAATATAGAAAAACTTAAATTAGATAAAGCACAGGTCCTATTAGAATCGTTAGTAGTAGGGATTAATTCAGTAATAGAAAGTTACCCAGAGTATGTAGCACTCAAGAATGGGGAGGTGTAATTGATGATTAAATTGAATTTGCAATTATTTGCTTCTAAAAAAGGAGTAGGTAGTTCCAGAAATGGTAGAGATAGTGAAGCTAAAAGATTAGGTGTTAAAAGAGGCGATGGACAATTCGTTTTAGCTGGAAATATCCTAGTTAGACAAAGAGGTACTAAAATACACCCTGGAAATAATGTAGGTAAAGGTGGAGACGATACTTTATTTGCAACCGTTGATGGTGTAGTTAGATTTGAAAGAAAAGGTAGAGATAAAAAACAAGTTAGTGTTTATCCAGCAGAGGAATTAGCGTAAATTTTAAGCTTACCATCATGGTAAGCTTATATTTTTTATCGTAGGAGAGTTCTATTTCATTGTTTTAGTATAAAAACCTTATATTAGAATAAAATAATCAGGACGATTTAGAATTGAAATAATTAAAATTAGTTTAAATCCAATATAATAATTGACAGACTTAGTAAAATTGGTATAATAAATTTATCGATTTGTAAAAATAAAAAATACAGAGAAAAGTAACTAATAAGGATGATGAGATTATGTTTATAGACGTGGCCAAAATACATGTCAAAGCTGGCAAAGGTGGAGATGGTATTGTAGCCTGGAGACGAGAAAAATATGAACCGGCTGGAGGACCTTATGGAGGAGACGGCGGTAATGGAGGCAGTATAATCCTAAAAGCTGATGAGGGGATTAGAACACTGATGGACTTCAGATATAAGCGTTCTTATACTGGACAGAATGGTGAAGACGGAAGAACCAAGAAACAATTTGGAAAAGCTGGAGAAGACATTATACTGAAGGTACCTGTTGGAACCTTAGTGAAAGATGCAAATACTGAAGGTGTGATAGTAGATCTTAAAGAAAAGGATCAGATATTTGTCATAGCAAGAGGAGGTAGAGGAGGTAGAGGAAACGCTAAGTTCGCTACTGCCACACGGCAAGCACCTGGGTTTGCGGAACCAGGTACTAAAGGGCAAGAAAGAGATATAACATTAGAATTAAAACTTCTTGCAGATGTAGGACTTATAGGATTTCCTAATGTGGGAAAATCAACTATACTTTCAATTGTTTCAGCAGCAAAACCTAAAATAGCAAATTATCACTTTACAACTCTAAAACCAAATCTTGGGGTTGTTAGAGTGGGTGAAGAAAAATCCTTTGTTATAGCAGATATTCCTGGATTAATTGAGGGGGCTCATCAAGGGGCTGGTCTAGGTCATGATTTCTTAAGGCATATTGAAAGGACTAGGGTCCTTGTACATGTCTTAGACACATCTGGTAGCGAAGGTAGAGATCCTGTGGAGGATTTTTATAAGATAAATGAGGAGTTAGGTCAATATAATATTAAATTAATAGATAAGCCACAAATCATAGTGGCAAATAAGATGGATATACTAGGGGCAGAGGAAGGTTTAGCGAAGATTAAGAAAGAATTTGAACCTAAGGGTTATAAAATATATCCTGTTTCTGCTGCAACATCAGGAGGAATAGATGAACTTAAATATGCTATATGGGACTTGCTTTCTAATACTGAAATTATCTATGAAACTTTTGATGAACAATTTATGCACGAAGAAGATATTGATACTTCAATAATTGTGAAAAAAGAAGATGGTAATTATATTGTAGAAGGAGCATTTATTGAAAGACTTTTAGGTTCAACTTATTTTGATGATGTAGATTCTTTAAGATATTTCCAAGACATGTTGAGGAAAAAAGGAGTAATAGATGAGCTTAAAGAATTAGGAATACAGGAGTATGAATCTGTATTTATCTGTGGATATGAATTTGAATTCTTTGATTAAATGGAGGGTAAGTTATCAAAATGGACTGCTTAAGCTGTGGAAACTGTAAAGAAAATCAACCAACATATTATTGCTTAATGAAGAATGAAGTAGTAGTAAATGAGAATTATAAACCAGGAGAAAAGTCAAGAACAGGTTGGAAGAAAGGTAATACAGACTACGAAAAGCATAGAAGACAAAGAAAAGAAATAGAAGTTTAGATTAGAGGAGTGGATCAGTTGTTAACAGGAAAACAAAGATCTTATTTGAAAAGTATTGCAAATACTATGGATCCAATATTTCAAGTGGGAAAAAATGGAGTAACAGAGAATTTTATTAAACAAGTTGAAGATGCTTTAGAGGCAAGAGAATTAGTAAAGATAAAGGTACTAAATAATAGTTTATTAGATGCAACTGAAGTTGCAAGTCAAATTGCTGAGGAAATAGATGCAGAGTTTGTACAAAGTATCGGAAATAAATTTGTTTTGTATAAAGAATCTAGAGAAAATAAAAAAATCGAATTACCAAATTAAAGGAAATTATAAACTTCAGAATCTTACATATTTCTGAAGTTTAATTATTACTTGAGGAGGAAATCAATGAAAATTGGAGTAATGGGAGGCACTTTTGATCCTATTCATAATGGACATTTAATAGGGGCAGAATATATTAGAACTTCCTTAAACCTAGATAAGCTAATTTTTGTGCCATCAGGTGTACATCCTTTTAAAGATAATAAAGACATTAGCGAATCAAGGAAAAGAACAGATATGATTTCATTAGCTATAGATTCAAATGAATATTTTGAAATATCATTTATAGAAATTAATAGAGTTGGTATTACCTATACTATTGATACTATAATGAAAATAAAAGAAGAATATAGAGATGATGAAATATATTTTATAATTGGTTCCGATATTCTTTTCGAAATAAATAAATGGAAAAACTTTGAAGAGCTCATATGTTTATGTAAATTTATCTTACTCTATAGACCGGGAAAAGAAGAGGAAAGTATAGATAATAAAATTAAGGAATTAAATTTACTTTATGGAGTTAAATTTGAAAAAGTTAACTCGCCACTTATTGAAATTTCTTCTACTGAAATTAGAAATAGAGTTAGAAATAGATTAAGTATAAAATATCTTGTACCTGAATTAGTTGAAGATTATATTTTAGAACACAATCTATATAATAGGGAGAATATAGATGGATAAATCTTTGGAAAATAAATTAATAAAAAGCATAGGAGAAAAAAGATATAACCATTCAATAAGAGTTATGGAGACTGCTATAGAACTTGCCCATACTTATAATATTGATATAGAAAAAATTAAAACAGCTGCAGTCTTACACGATTGTGCTAAGATAATTGATGAAACATATTTATTGAAAAGGGCATCTGACTTTGATATAATTTTAGATGCTTGTATGGAATATAATCATGAACTTATCCATGGACCTCTTGGAGCTAAAATAGCAAAAGAAGAATATGGAATAAAAGATAGTGAAATATTAGATGCAATTTATTATCATACTACTGGTAGAGAAAAAATGAGTATATTAGATAAGATAATTTATATGGCTGACTATATAGAACCATATAGAAATTTTCCAGGTGTTGAGGAAGTGCGGAGATTAGCCTTCGATAATTTAGATAAAGCTCTTTTATTAGCTATGGAAAAAACAATAATCTTTTTAATTGAAAGAAATAAAGTGATTCATCCTGATACTATAAGAGCAAGAAACTATTTAATAATAGAATCTAGATTCGATAAATAAAAGATATATTCTATTAATATAAGATGGTTAAAAGGACTAAGACTTTGAGTGATTGCGTAAAGATAAGATTAAGGTAAGAAAAATTGATTTGAGGGGGTAAATTATGCTGGATTTAGAAAACAAATTATCCATTATTACTAAAGCATGTGAAGATAAGAAAGCACTTGATATTAAGGTGCTAAATATATCAAAATTAACACCTATTGCAGATTATTTTATAATTGCAAGTGGAAATTCATCTACTCAAGTAATGGCAATAGCTGATGAGGTGGAGGATAAGATGATTGAGGCAGGGGCTGGTGAAGTTGTAAAAGAAGGATATCAAAGTGGAAGATGGATATTATTGGATTTTAATGATATAATAGTCCATATATTCCATAAAGAAGAAAGAGAATTTTATAATCTAGAAAGATTATGGTCTGATGAAAAAGAAAGAAATAATCTAAACTAAAGGAGGACAAATAATGACTTTAAGATTTTTATCAACAGAAAAGGCACCATCAGCAGTTGGTCCATACTCACAAGGAGTAAAATCTGAGAATATAATTTATTCATCTGGACAACTACCAATAGACCCTGAGACTGGAGAGTTATCTAAGGGTGATATACAAAAGGAAACTAGATTATGCTTGGAGAATGTAAAAGCTGTTTTAGAAGCTGGTCATGCAAATATCGAAAACATAGTTAAGGTAACAGTATTTGTTACTGATATGAATGATTTTTCTGAAATAAATGAAGTTTATGCAGAATTTTTTGGAGATCATAAGCCGGCAAGATCTTTAGTACAAGTAGCAGCTTTACCTAAGGGTGCAGATATCGAAATTGAAGCTATAGCAATAATATAAATAAAAACTTTGCTTAGTTGAGTTCAAATGTTCTTATTAAGTAGACAGATAAGGAATAAAAATCTGTTTATGAGGTAGGAACATTTTTTATTATAAAATTTTGTAATTCTAATAACTTCTATTAAAAGATTTTACTAGATATTATTCATATTATTTTTAGAAAGTATATTACCAAATGATATAAAAAACATACTATATACTATGAATTCAAATTTTATCTTATTAGAAGCATGGATTATTACTTCAATAAGTAAAAAATATTATAAGAAATTGGATTCAATTAAACAAAGAACTTAAGCCATTAGGCATAATAAGACGTATTTTAATATATATTAGAAAAGTATAATAAGGATGTAAAGCAAAGTTAAATTTATGATATTTTACAATAACATAATAGGTCTAAATGAAATAGTATGTAAATATATAAAAAAACATCTTGATTTTTTATATATAAAGTATTATTATATATAAAACATAGTAATTTAATAGGAATTAAACATAGCGATTAGGGAAAGTAAATTATGTAGACCAGACAGAGAGGAGCTTCTAGGCTGAGAAAGCTCCATGCATAAACTTAATTGAAGTGCCCCTATGAATGTTAGGTCGAATGATAGTAGACTGTTACGGAATCTCCCGTTATCGAGATACAGCATGTTAGTGCTGGAAATGAGATAGACATTATTACTATTATTTTGTCTAAACAGAGTGGGATCGCGGAGTTAAACTTCTGCCTCTGAGTTATCAGGGGCAGGAGTTTTTTTATTTCTAAAAGTAGAAATTTAGAGGAGGTGATATTGGATATAAAATTAGAAGATTAGGGATGTTTAAAGTTAATTTAAGTTTACAAAATATTAATAAATAAAGGAGTGTAGTTATGAATACGAATTTCGTAGTAATAATAAATATTATAGTTATGTTAATCATTATTTACAGTTTAGCATTTTTGAAGAAAAAAAGATTTTCTTTTACGTTTAGGGTTCTCTTGGCAATGGGATTAGGGATTATCTTTGGTGCAGTGCTTCAGCTAATTTTTGGAGCGTCATCTGAGGTAGTAAATCAGTCTAATACTTGGTTTTCTATTATAGGAACAGGTTATGTAAGACTTCTTAGAATGATTGTTATTCCGCTAATTTTTGTTTCAATAACATCTGCTATAATAAATCAGGATTCTAAGAACTTAGGTAAAATGGCAACTCAAATAATTGTTATTTTGCTAATAACCACAGCTATATCGGCCCTTGTTGGTGCAAGTACGGCTAATATATTTAAGCTTTCTGCTGAAGGCCTTCAATCTGGGGAAAATGAGCAAAAGGCAGTTGTAAATCTAGAGACTCGTTTAGAAGATTTTAAAGCAAAATCAATTCAAGAGCAGATAGTTGAGATAATACCAACTAATCCATTTTATTCAATGACAGGTCAAGGTAGTTCTTCGACTTTATCTGTTGTAGTATTTGCAACATTCATAGGCCTAGCTACTATAGGTATAAGAAAAAATAAACCGGATTCAGCTGAAAATTTTACTAAACTTATAAGGTCTCTTCATGATGTAGTAATGCGTATGGTTACTATGATTCTTAGATTGACACCTTATGGAGTACTGGCACTTATGGCAAAAATAGTTTCTACAAGTAATTTTACTGAAATACTGAGACTTCTTAACTTCGTAATGGCCTCGTATGTAGCTTTATTGATAGTTTTCATTATACATTTAGTGATTTTAGCAGTATTTAGGATAAATCCAATCATTTATTTAAAGAAAGCTGCAGCACCTTTAATGTTTGCTTTTACCTCTAGATCATCTGCTGGCTCTCTACCAATAAATATAGAAACTCAAGTAGAAAAAATGGGGGTATCTCAAGGTCATGCCAATCTGTCTGCTTCATTAGGTACTAGTATTGGGCAAAATGGATGTGCAGGTGTTTATCCTGCAATGCTTGCGGTAATGATAGCACCTACAGTTGGTATAAATCCACTAGCACCTGTTTTTCTAATTAAATTAGTTATAATTACAACATTGTCTTCCTTTGGTATAGCTGGCGTAGGAGGGGGAGCAACATTTGCTGCTTTAACAGTCCTATCAGCTATGGGTTTACCAGTAGGATTAGTAGGATTATTAATAGCTATAGAGCCATTAATCGATATGGGTAGAACTATGGTTAATGTAAGTGATTCAATTGTAGCAGGGCTTATTTCAAGCAAGCTCATGGGAGAATTAAATACTGAGGTATATAATGGTGAAATAAGCATAGAAGGGTAATAGGAAAGTAGATATAGGAAGTAGGATAATTATGCTATAACTATGACTTTTAGTTAAATATCAGTATTGTTGAATGATTTAAGATTGAAGAGGTTTAAATTTGATTATAAATAATGGAGTTAATGATGATAATAAAATAAAGAAACCTAGTTAAATTTAACTAGGTTTCTTTATATCTTATACTCTGTATAAACTTGTCCTTCTTCTTCTCTGCCTTTTTCTTTTTTTATTTAAAGCCACTATTCTTCCGAATACTAAAACTATTAAAACTAATATATACCATTTACTTAAAATATTTTTAAATATACTAGGAGTCGGTATCTTTTCTACATCCATGGTAGAGACAATATCTGTTTCGGCTACAACTTTGCCATTTAAAAGATATTCTAGCTTGCCAATTACTTGCCCTTTTGATATTGGAGCTTCTAAGGTTTCATCCACTATAATTTTTTCTTCTACCTTATCTTTTTGATCTTTTCTAACTATAAAATGAGAATCGGATTTACTAACTCCAGCTACAAAAGGAATGACACCATTATTCACATTAAAATTATTAATGAATTTATTAGCAAAACCAATTTTTACTTTCTCAAAATTTTCAATTCCATAATTTAATAATTTATGAATGTCGGAGTAAATATTTTTACCATTAGATTTTAATACTACAGCTATGAGTCTATGTCCATCTTTTTCTAGAGATGTAACAAGACATTGCTGAGCTGCAACTGTATAGCCCGATTTCACACCATTTACCCCATCATATTTAATAGGTGTTAATTTACCATCTACATCAATCTTTTCTGTGCTATATAGAAGCCTATTAGCTGATTTCAGAGGTCTTGGTTCAGTTTTTTTATTTGTTATAGGTATAGTATAAGTGTATTTTTTAACTATAGACCTAAACTTTTCATTTTCCATTGCATACCTACCAATCAATGCTAAATCATATGCTGTTGTCATATGTTCCTCATTAGGTAGTCCATTAGGATTAACAAAATTGGTATTTAAAGCACCTATTGATTTTGCCTTTTCGTTCATTAATTTACTAAAATTTTCTACACTACCAGAAATATGTTTTGCTATGGCAACAGCCGCATCATTGGCAGATTCTATAAGTAAAGCATTTAACAAATGCTCTAATGACAATTGTTCACCAGGTTCTAAGGCTATATGAGATCCATCAGTTAAATCCACAACTTCTTGATCTATGGTAACTATATCATCCATATTACCATGTTCAATTGCTAATATAGCAGTCATAATCTTAGTAGTACTAGCAGGATAAAATTGAGAGTGTGAATTTTTTTCATATAAAATTTCCGATGTATCCATATCAATTAAAATAGCTCCTTCTCCAGATAGGGTTAAATCATCAGCATATGAAAAGGAATATGTACTAAATAGAAATACAAAAATAAATAAAACTAAAATTTTTTTCAAATTATCCACCACCTCATCTTGATATTAAGATTATATCAGAAAAGTCATAAATAATTAAGTATAAATATTTTTAAAAAAAGAAGGGAAAACAAAAAATAGGTCGAATATTAACAAATAAGAACATATTTAGGGGGGGATGTATATGGTTTCCTTTACAAAGAGAGAGCAAATAGTTATACTATTAATAGTTTTTACAATTATTCTTGCTTTAGGTTTTAAATTTTTCATAAGGGATATAATTGAATCAAGAAGTAATACTATAGAAATAACTAATTCTGAAGATGAAAAGGATACAGAAGAAATAGAAGATAATAGTATAATAAATAATGAAGACAAGATTATCATAGTGCATATAAGTGGACAAGTTTATAATCCTGGTATAGTGGAGTTAGAATTAGGCAATAGACTAATTGATGCAGTAAAATTAGCTGGGGGATTGAAAAAAGATGCAGATATAGATAGAATAAATTTAGCAAAGAAATTAGTAGATGAAGAAAAAATATATATACCTAAAATAGGAGAAGATACTTCAGAAGAAATAGAGATATTAGCTGCAACAGGTTCTAGTGAAAAAGAATCTGGTAAAATAAACATAAATACCTGTAGTAAAGAGGATTTAATATCATTACCTGGTATAGGAGAAACAATTGCAGGAAGAATAATTGAATATAGGTCTACTAATCCATTTAAAAGCATTGAAGATATTAAGAATGTATCAGGTATAGGAGATAAAAAATTTGAAGGGATAAAGGAATTAATTATAGTAAATTAAAGAGGTGTACTCATGGAAAAGAAATTAACTCAATTAACAAAAAGCTCTGGCTGAGCGGCTAAAATCGGTCCCGATATATTGGCACAAGTTTTGTGCCATTTACCAAAAACTTATGATAAAAACTTATTAGTCGGATTAGAAACATCTGATGATGCAGCTGTATACAAAATAAATGATGATTTAGCAATGATTCAAACATTAGATTTTTTTACTCCAGTAGTAGATGATCCATATACATTTGGACAAATTGCAGCGACAAATTCATTATCGGATGTTTATGCCATGGGTGGCGAACCAAAGCTAGCCATGAATATTGTATGTTTTCCAAACTGTTTAAGTCCAAATATATTAGCTGAAATATTAAAGGGAGGATATGATAAAGTAAAAGAAGCTGGAGCTATTACAGTAGGTGGGCATACTGTAGAAGATGATGAACCAAAGTATGGCTTATCAGTTGCAGGATTTGTACATCCAGATAAAGTTCTTACAAATAGTAACGCTAAACCAGGAGATATACTTATATTGACTAAGCCTTTAGGGTTAGGTATTATAAATACTGCTATAAAAGGTGAGATAGCAGATAAAGATACCTATGATGAAGCAGTTATGGTAATGTCCACTCTAAATAAGTATGCTAAGGAGGCTATAGATCGTGTAGGAGGCGTTAATAGTCTTACAGATATAACAGGGTTTGGATTACTCGGTCATGCCCTAGAAATGGCTATGGGAAGTTCTGTGACCATAAAGATAAATCACAAGAGTATTCCTATAGTTTCTAATGCATTAGAATATGCTCGCATGGGATTAGTTCCTGCAGGTGCATATGCAAATAGAACTCATACAGGAGAGAATGTCTATATTAATGAATATGTACCAAAGGATATAGAAGATATTTTATTTGATCCTCAGACGTCTGGTGGACTTCTAATATCTATTCCCAAGGAAAGACAAGGCAAGCTTTTAGAAGAATTAAAATCAACACCTACTAAATATGCAGTGGTAGGAGAGGTATGTGAGAGGCAGGAGTATTATGTAATAGTAGAATAGAAATAAGGAAGGGATTACATGGCGGAGAAAAATCTATTTACTTTAATACCTAAAGTAGATGAAATATTAGACAAAAATAGTATAAAAGAACTATTAAATTATATACCAAGAAAGACTGTATTAGATAGTATAAGAATGGAAATAGAAGAAATTAGAGGAAAGATTAAAGGAAAAATACTTTCAGAAGAAGAAATAATTAATGAAATCGAAAATATTGATTTTAAAATAAAAAAGAGAGCAGATGAAAAAAACGCATATAAATTAAAAAGAGTAGTAAATGCTACTGGAGTTGTAATCCATACTAATTTAGGAAGGTCATTAATCAATGAAAAGATTATGGACAATGTTAAGGAAATTGCAATTAATTATTCCAATTTAGAATATGATTTAGAAACTGGATCTAGAGGCTCTAGATATAGTCATTTAGAGGAAATAATAGCTGAGATAACAGGTGGAGAAGCAGCTATGGTTGTTAATAACAATGCAGCTGCAGTGATACTTGTATTAAGTACTATGGCTAAGGATAAGGAAGTAATAGTATCACGTGGTGAGTTAGTTGAGATAGGTGGTTCCTTTAGGATACCTGATGTAATGGAACAAAGTGGAGCATCTTTAGTATCAGTTGGTACAACAAATAAGACTCATCTATGGGATTTTGAAAATGCTATAAATGAAAATACAGGAGCTTTATTAAAAGTTCATACTAGTAATTATAGAATATTAGGATTTACATCAAATGTTGACTCTGAGGAATTGATTCCATTAAAGGAGAAATACAATTTACCTCTTATTGAGGATTTAGGTAGTGGTGTGCTTATAGATTTATCTAAATATGGTATAGAGTATGAGCCAACAGTTCAGGAATCTTTAAGAAAAGGTGTAGATATAGTTACATTTAGCGGTGATAAACTTTTAGGGGGACCGCAGGTAGGGGTTATAGTTGGTAAGAAAGAATATATTCAAGCCATGAAAAAAAATCCATTTACAAGGGCATTTAGGGTAGATAAATTTACTATTTCTGCACTTGAGGCAACTTTAAGGTATTACCTTGATGAAGGAACAGCAGTTAAAGAAATTCCAACCTTAACTATGCTTGTTATGTGTTTAGAGGAAATAGAGAAAAAGGCAATAGAACTTAAATCAAGAATGGATGAGAAAAGTTTTGATGATTCTTTGCAAATAAATATAGAGGATAATTTTTCAGAAGTCGGTGGAGGCTCTTTACCTTTAGAAAAATTACCTACTAAATGCATAGTACTTACTCTGAATGATTTGAGTACTCAAGAATTTGAAAATAATTTGAGAAAATTTCATATACCAATTATTACTCGATTGTATAAGGATAGAGTATATCTAGATTTAAGAACTATTAAAGAAGAAGAATTTGATGTTATCGTTGAAGGAATAAGTTTTGCTTTAAATAAGGTTAAAGGAGTTTAATAAATGAAACATGTAATTATAGGAACAGCAGGTCATATAGACCATGGTAAAACAACTTTAATTAGAGCTATTACCGGAAGAAACACAGATAGACTAAAGGAAGAACAGGAAAGAGGAATATCAATTGAACTAGGTTTCACTTACTTTGATTTACCTTCAGGGCAAAGAGCTGGAATAATAGATGTACCAGGTCATGAAAAATTTATCAAGAATATGCTTGCAGGAGTTATAGGTATAGATATTGTTCTATTAGTTGTGGCAGCAGATGAAGGCATAATGCCTCAGACATTGGAACATCTGCATATTCTAGACTTATTGGGTATAAAAAAGGGATTTGTTGTTCTTACAAAGTCTGATTTAGTAGATAGTGAATGGATAGATATGGTTGAAGAGGAAGTAAGGGAGGAAATAAAGGGGACATTTCTTGAAGATACCCCTATAATAAGAGCTTCCTCCACTACTAAAATGGGGATTGAAAAGATTATCAATCTTATAGATGGATATGCAGCTGAGCTAAAGGATAGAGATGTAGATGATATGCCTAGGCTTCCAGTTGATAGAGTGTTTTCTATATCAGGTTTTGGAACTGTAGTAACAGGTACTTTATTATCTGGACAACTTAAGATAGGAGATGAAGTTCAAGTATTTCCAGGAGATAAAAAAGCCAGAATAAGAACATTACAAGTTCATGACCAAGATGCTAGTATTGCCTATGGAGGACAAAGGGTAGCTGCTAATTTAGCAGGATTAAAAAAGGAAGATATTGATAGAGGAGATACTATAGCACCAGTTAATTCCATGAATGATACTATGATGCTTGATGTAAAGATTAAGCTTCTTAAAAATATAGATAGATATATTGATAATAGAACAAGACTAAGGCTATATATAGGCACAAAGGAAGTATTATGCCGTGTTGTTTTACTAGATAAGGAAGAAATAGGGCCTGGTGATGAAGCTTATGCGCAGCTTAGACTGGAAGAAGAGGTAGTAGCTAAGAGGGGAGAGAAGTTTATCATTAGATTTTATTCACCTATGTTTACAATAGGTGGTGGAGAGATATTAGAACCTAATCCAAAAAAGAAAAAAAGATTTGATGATAAAGCAATAAAAGAATTAGAGATTAAAGAGATGGGTTCATCAACAGATATTATTGAAAATATCATTGAGGATAAATCAAAGGAATTTCCAACAACGAAAGAAATAGCAGTTTTTACTGCAATGTTAGAAGAAAGTATAAAGAGTGAGATAAATAAACTTATAGAAAATAAAAAGGTTATATCATTTTCCCTCACTAAGGATCTGCATATAATTCATATAAATTATTTTAATAAGGTTAAAGATAAAATTTTAGAGGAACTCAAGAATTTTCATTCTAAATATCCTTTAAGGGCAGGTATGCCAAAGGAAGAAATACGCAGTAGATTTTTAAAGAATGCAAAGCCAAAAGTAGCTGAAGCATTTATAGACTTGTTAATTGAGAAAGGATATTTAGAACAAAAACTTGAAAATATTTCAATCAATGGATTTGAAATAAAATTCAATGAGAATCAATTGAAAATCAGCCAAGATATCTTAAGAAGCTTCAAAGAAAATCCGTATCAGCCACCAAGAAGAGAGGATTTAGAGTCTATAATTGGTGAGAAGAAAGATGAAATAGAAGAAGTATTTATTTCTCTGTTGAATAATGGAGATATTATCAAATTAAATGAAGAGGTATATATCTCTAAAGAAGCTTACGACTTAGGTTTAGATAAGTTGAAAGAACATTTTACAAACAAAGATTCAATATCGATAGGTGAGTATAGAGATTTGTTAAATACAAATAGGAAGGTAGCCCTTGCTCTTCTTGAATATTTTGATCAAATCAAAATAACAAAAAGAGATAAAGATATTAGAATTTTAAACAAATGATTAATGCTCAAGTACAGGGGTGAGGAGATGGAGAAAAAAGTACTAATATTAGACAATGATAAATCCTTTGTGAAGGGCTTAAAGTATAGCCTTGAGCAAGACGGATATAGTATAGATATAATGCATCATGGAAAGGATGCTATAGAGAGAGTAAGTATAAATGATTATAGCTTAGTATTACTTGATCTAATATTACCAGATTCTAATGGCTTGAATATCTGTCAAGCCATTAGAAATGCTTCTCAAGTGCCAATTATAGTAATAACTGAAAAAGATGAGGATATTAATAAGATTTTAGCACTTGAATATGGAGCAGATGACTATGTTGTTAAACCTTTTAATATCCTTGAATTAAAGGCAAGAATTAAGGCAATATTAAGAAGAGTAAACTATAAATCTGTAGAACTTAATAACCAAGTGGTAAAAATACAGGATTTCACAATAAATACTGTAGGTAGAAAGGTAAATATAAAAGATAGAAATATAAATTTAACTGGAAAAGAGTTCGATTTATTTTTTGTTCTTATTTCAAATCCAGGAAAAGTTTTTAAAAGAGAAGAATTGTTGGAACTAGTATGGGGTTATGCATATTATGGTGATCTAAGGACAGTCGACGTTCATATAAGACGAATAAGAGAAAAGATTGAAAAAGATTCATCAGATGCTGAATATATTATGACTAAATGGGGAGTAGGCTATTATTTTAATAATTCTAAATTTTAAATTGTAAAAAATGCTTGAAAAAGGTCAAAATTTGTTGTATAATGGATTTTGTTCTTAATTTGGGGGTAGATGGGTCCTGGTGGGCCCTCTGGTCTTCAAAACCAGCGTGAGGGGTTAGTAGCTTCTTAGGTGGGTTCGATTCCCACATACTCCCGCCATAGTAAATCAGCGACTTAGGTCGCTTTTTTTATTTTTTGTTTTGTTCAACTGACGAGTCAATATTAGAGCCATCATCATTGCAGAAAATAAATCCTTCATTTTGATATAGACTTCTTTGTTCTGTAATCAATTCATTTTGTTCTTCTTGATGTTTCTTTAATAATTCAATAACATTATCAGATAAAGCTAGGGTTCTCGTACTATCCTCTGTCTTAGGATATTTTAAATATAATCCAATTCTAATATCTCCATTTCTAATTAAATTTCTTTGTATATTGATATTTTGTCCACATTTTGCCATTTAAGCCCTAAGAGTTTGTCATTTATGTGTAATTGAACCTTGAAAACTGAATAATACGGTATTCTAAAATAGAAATTTGCTATAAAATTATAAAAAATATGGTATAATTTTCTTGTTATATAGACTTGATTAGCATAATGAGAAGAATTAAGAGGGTGAAGTTATGATAAGACATAGGAGAATAGATATTGTTAAAGATAGAGAAATATTACTTGAGTTCCATTGTGAAATAAACTATGAATGTGAATCGGATTTTGCTAAAAAAACACCATATGAAATATACTACCAAAAATGGTTGAATACTGAAAATCAAGTTGAAGAGTTCATTTCCACTCTATCTAAGAGCATGGGTGACAATCGAACAATTGCAGATATATTAGAGGATGAAAATGGAATAGTATTGGGATATCTTTGGGTAACTTTCTCTGATATAAGAGATTATAATTTATCAATTGCAGAAATTAATGAAATAGCAGTTACAAAGCAGTTTAGAAAATCTGGAATTGGAACATATGCTATAGAATATACAGAGAAAATTGCTAAAATGAGAGGTGCAAATATTCTTCGTTCAGGTACAGGCTATGGAAATATTCCATCAAGGGGAATTCATGAACGCTGTGGGTTTAAGCCATGTAGGATTGAATATGAAAAGATATTAGACTAACAATTTATTTAGAAAAGAATTTTACGGTATTTTATTGTCTATAAATACCACCTTCAATGAAGTATACTCCAAAAGTTAAAATTATAGCCTAACTTTTGGAGTACACTCTATTTACAGATGGTTATGATTTCAATATTATCTAGATAAAATAGCCAAAGTGACATCATTATCCTTATTAAAAAGAAATATCATTATCTCTTTATTCTCTTTTGTTGCTTCTATGAGAAGTGGCTTATTAACAAATGTTATATTCCAAGAATCATTTTCAAGTATTTTTATATATTCTTCTGTAACTTGTTCTTGAGTTGAATTCTTTACTGTGTAAAGTGTAGTGGTATATTCATTTTCTTCTTTAGCTTGATGAACGATTTCGACAAATTCCATATTAGGATGAGTAGGTAATGTAACTTCATTAGTATTAGGATTGTTCTTACAAGCTACTAAAGTAAAAATACAGATAAATATTACAAAAATAATCTTTTTCATATTAACACCTCCAGTGTTAGTATTGGCAAAAAACTAGTATTGTATGATTAAAAAGTAGATTAATGTAAAAAAATTAAATATTTTTGGAGGTGTAGAATGGAAAGGTTTAACAGATATAAAAAGTAAGTATATTTACAGTAGTAGAGGTAATAGGGAGTGTAATAATAGGATTATTTAGGAGGGGAGGTAAAAATGGCGGAAGTTATTGTACATGAAATGAAATATTATGGTGGAAAAGTGAATTCAGATATAGATGTAGTTAATTATAGTAATGAATATTATAATGATTATCGAAGAATTTGTTGTGATTGTTTTCGGAATTTGAGTATAGCTACAAATCAAAACCCAGATTCATTTTATGGCTCTGTAAACTAAATATGAAAAAATAGTACAATATCTTCATAGAATTGCTCTAAGTTTCTTTGGATTGCTCTAAATTTCGCTTTGCATATGATAAAGCTTCGTCTATGAAATCATCA